>CALJXB010000231.1 GCA_937974415.1 uncultured Kiloniellales bacterium | reverse complement strand
TCTGATCCAGGGATTGCACGTGAGATCGGTGAGCTGTTCGGCAGGCGTGTCATACCTGAAATGATGAAGGCGTTCGACTTCAAAGCGACGCGCTTCGAAAAGTTGAGAATTGGCTGCTATGACACTAGTGACGGCGGATTATTTGGGCCTCATCGTGACAATGTCGACCCAACCGGTGGCCGCCGTTTCGCCATGAGCTTGAACCTTAACGCCGGAGAATACGAGGGCGGCCACGTACGGTTTCCTGAGTACGGCTCGGGCCTTTATCTTCCAGCAACCGGCGACGCCCTGATGTTTTCCAGCCTGTTGGTGCACGAGGCAATGCCCGTTACGGCGGGCCGCCGTTTCGTGCTGGTAACATTCTTTCGTGTCTAGTGTTCTGTGTCGAAGGATGGCGTCGAAGTCATGATACGAATGGGACACGCTCCTCCAGCGGCTGAAGTCCCTCCGCCGTCTCTCCATTTCCTAATCGGAACTAGCTGTCCAGTGACGGTCTGACTCGACGGCACATATGGCGAAAGCGAGGTAAGCAGAAAACCGAGGGATCATAGGCCGGCCGGCCCGTTGCCTTCGGATCAACACCGCCGAAGCCCAAACCGCCCGGGCCAAGCCCTTCCGCAAAAGCCTCGATCGCCCCGACCGGGTTATCCTCCGCAACAAAGTCCTCAAGCGTTCAGGAAAAACGTGACCTGGTTACGATCCAAACCCTCGACAAAGCGTTTCATCACAAGCTCCCAGCGACTCCGGGAGAGTCATTCCGCCTGCAACGTTTTCACACAACCGGGGTCAGAACCGGTCTAATGCGGCGCGGTGCCGGAATGGCTGCATTGCCGATTGACAAGCGGACGCTGGGTTTAGGCGAAGTGATTTGAGCCTCACGGCTCAAGGAGATCCGAGCCTGCCTGCCGGATTGAGGGGCGGCTTCCGCCGGCTCAGACGTGGAAGCTTTCGCCGCAGCCGCAGCGGCCTTTTTCGTTGGGATTGTTGAACACGAAGCCGGTGTGGAAGGTGTCTTCCACGTAGTCCATCTCGCTGCCGAGCAGGAACATGGTGGCGCTCGGCTCGATGAAGATGCGCACGCCCTTTTCCTCGACCACGTCCTCGAACTTCTTCTGGTCCTCGGCGTATTCGACGAAATAGCTGAGCCCGGAACAGCCGCGAGACTTCACGCCGACACGCAAGCCCAGAATGGGCTTGTCGGTCTGGGCCATGAGGTGGCGCGCGCGATCCGCCGCGGCGTCGGTCAAGGTGATAACGGCCGGTGTCATTTCAGTACTCAACTCCTGCAGCGACTATACCAGATCCGGCGACATCTGTCAGAACATGCCGAGCAGCATGCGGGCATCTTCCGACATATGCTCCGGCGTCCAGGGCGGGTCCCAGGTGAGCTCGACCTCGACTTCGCCGGCGCCGTCGAGCGCCGCGACCGCCTCGGCCACCATGCCCGGCATCTCACCGGCCACCGGGCAGCCCGGCGTGGTCAGGGTCATGACGATGCGGACTTGGCCGCTCTCATTCAAATCGAACTCATAGATAAGACCGAGCTCGTAAATGTCCACCGGGATCTCCGGGTCGTAGACCGTCTTCAGGGCCTCGACGATGGCCTCCCGGCTGGCCGGCGGCCTGCCCTCGGGCAGGGGCGCGCCGGCCCGGGCGCTGAAGCTCGCTTCCGGGTCGATGGGTGCCTCGTGCATCGGAAAGCCCGGGTCGTAGATTGGTCGGTCGGTCATGTCCGGTCTTACTCCGTCGAGATCTCGCCGTCGCCGTGCATGGCCGCGTTCATGGTATGCCAGGCCAGGGTGGCGCACTTGACCCGAACGGGAAACTCGCGCACGCCGGCCAGCACGTTGAGCCGGTCGGCGTCCTCCTCGGCATCGTCGAGCACGTAGCCGTCTTCGGTGCAGAGCCGGTGAAACGACTCGAACAGCGTCTTCACCTCGGCCACCGTCCGGCCCTTCACGAGCTCGGTCATCATGGAGGCGGAGGCCATGGAGATGGCGCAGCCCTTGCCCTCGAAGGCGCAGTCGGCGACGGTGCCGTCCGGGTTCAGCTTCAGGTAGACCGTCAGCATGTCGCCGCACACCGGGTTGCTGCCGTCGGCCCGGCAGGTCGCGTCGGCCAGCGCGTGGTGGTTCCGCGGCTGGGTGCCGTGGTCCAGGATGACTTCCTGGTAGAGCTGGCGCAGCTCGTCGAACATCAGCCGAAAAACTCCTTAACAAGCATCAGGCCTTCGACCAGTTGATCGACCTCCTCGCGGGTATTGTAAAGCCCGAAGGAAGCGCGCGCGGTTGCGTCCACGCCGAAGCGGTCCATGGTCGGCTCTGCGCAGTGGTGGCCGGCCCGGACCGCGACGCCGGTCCGATCGAGGATGGTGCCGATGTCGTGGGGATGGGCGCCCAACATGGTGAAGGAGACGATGGCGGCCTTGTCCTCGGCGGTGCCGACGATCTCCAGGCCCTCGACCGCCGAAAGCTTGGCGGTGGCGTAGGCGAGGATGCCGTGCTCGTGGGCCGCGATGTTGTCGAGGCCCAATGCCGTCACGTAGTCGATCGCCACGCCCAGGCCGACCGCTTCGACGATCGCCGGGGTGCCCGCCTCGAAGCGGTGCGGGGCGGCCTTGAACTCGGACTTCTCCAGGGTCACACGCTGAATCATGTCGCCGCCACCCTGGTAGGGGGGCAGGGCGTTCAGCAGATCGAAGCGGCCCCAAAGCACGCCGATGCCTGTGGGGCCGTAAAGCTTGTGACTGGAGAAGGCGTAGAAATCGACGCCCAGGTCCTGCACGTCGACCTGAAGATGGGGCACCGCCTGGGCGCCGTCGATCAGCACCTTGGCGCCGACGGCATGGGCGAGGCGCGCCACCTCCTTCACCGGCACGATGGTGCCGATGGAATTGGCCACATGGGTGATCGCCACCAGCTTGGTGCGCGGGCCCAGCAGTTCCCGATAGGCCTCCATGACGAGGTTGCCGCTGTCGTCGATCGGAATCACCTTGAGCACGATCCCGGCCCGGTCGCGCAAGAGCTGCCACGGCACGATGTTGGAGTGGTGCTCCATGTGGGAGATGATCACCTCGTCGCCGGGCTCGAGGAAGGCGCGGCCGAAGCTGTCGGCGACTAGGTTGATCGCCTCGGTGGTGCCGCGGGCGAAGACGATCTCGTCGGCAGATGCCGCATTGATGAAGCGGGCGACCTTTTCGCGCGCGCCCTCGAAGGCGTCGGTGCTGCGCTGGCTCAAGTAATGGACGCCACGGTGCACGTTGGCATAGTAGGTCTCGTAGACCTCGCTCATGGAATCGATGACCGCGCGAGGGCACTGGGCGCTGGCGCCGTTGTCCAGATAGACCAGCGGCTGGCCGTAGATCTCCTGGTGCAGGATGGGAAAATCGGCCCGCACCCGCTCGACGTCGAAAGCCAGCATGGAATTGGCGCCTTCCAGGACCTCCGCTGTTTTCATTGAGTCGCTCATCTCGATGGCTCGCCTATCCCCCAGTCATCCCGTGCCCAGCCAGGCGGCAACCCGCGACAAGAGCGCCTCGTGCAAGGCCGGAATGCCGACCTCGTCGAGGGCTTCGTCGAGGAACGCTTGAATGAGCAAGCTGCGCGCCCGCGCCTCGGGGATGCCGCGGGCCCTCAGATAGAACAGGGCTTGCTCGTCGATGTCGCCCGCAGTCGCCCCGTGGCTGCATTTCACGTCGTCGGCGTAAATCTCTAGCTCCGGCTTGGCGTCGATCTCCGCCCGGTCGGACAGCAGCAAGGCCTTGGAGAGCTGGTGGCCGTCGGTCTTGTCGGCGCCCCGGTGCACCATGATGCGGCCCTGGAAGACGCCGCGCGACTGGTCGTCGAGCACGCCCTTGAAGACTTCGCGGCACGAGGTCTCCGGCTTCAAGTGCTCGATCAGCGTGGTGTTGTCGCAGTGCTGCTTGCCGCGCATCAGGTAGGCGCCGTTGACCCGGCAGCGCGCGCCTTCGCCCTCCAGGCGGACATGGACCTCGTTGCGCGACAGTTGGGCGCCGAGCGAAAGGGAAAAGCCGATGAAGGTGGCCTGGCGGTCGAGCCACACGTGGCACGAGGCGAGGTGAGTCGCCGCCGTGCCCTCGGCCTGCACCTTGATATGGTCGAGCCGGGCGCCCTCGGCGACGCGGATCTCGGTGGCTGCATTGGCGAAGTAGGCTTGCTCGCTCAGGCCGACGAAATGCTCGACCAGTACGGCCCGGCTATCGGCTTCGAGCAGCACCAGCAGGCGCGGGTGATAGGCGACGGCGTGATCGCTGAGGCCGCCCAGATGAAGCACCTCGACCGGTTCGCTCAAGACCGCGCCGCGGCCGACCCGCAGCACCACGCCGTCTTCCATCAGGGCTGTGTTGAGCGCCAGCATCGGCTGTCCGACCGGATGGGCGATGCGGCCGAGATACGACTGCAGGCCGCCGGGATCGCGTCGGATCGCCTGGGCCAGCGGCTCCAAGCTGACGCCGGGCGGCAGATCGCCGATGCTCGAAAGCTCCGGATTGAAGCGGCCCTCGGTCAAGACCAGGCGCCGCACGTGCTCGCCCGAGGGCAGGAGCGACGGGACCCTATCCAGTCCGACTACCGTTGGTGCCGAGACCTCATGCGACGGGGCGAAGGCCACTTTCTGCAAGGGGCGCAGGTTGGTGTACTTCCAGGCTTCGGTCCGTGGCGTCGGCAGGCCGTGCCGGCGGAACTGGTTGATGCCGGACTCGCGGAGCTCGCTCAGCCAGGCGAGGTCGGCGCCGGGCAGGCTCGCGCGGCGGTCGGTGAAGACCGCCTCGAAATCCGTCGCGCCTGAGTTTCCGTTCAGCATCGATCAATCGCCCGCGCCGCTCATGCCGCCGCCGTGGTGAATTCGGCGTAGCCCTTGGCTTCCAGTTCCTCGGCCAGCTCCGGCCCGCCGGTGCGCGCGATGCGCCCCTGGGCCAGGACGTGCACCTTGTCGGGCACGATGTAGTTCAGCAGCCGTTGATAGTGGGTGATCACCAGCATCGAGCGGTCAGGCCCGCGCAGGGCGTTGACGCCGTCGGCCACGGTCTTGAGGGCATCGATGTCGAGCCCGCTGTCGGTCTCGTCGAGCACCGCGAGCTTTGGCTCCAGGACCGCCATCTGCAGGATCTCGTTACGCTTCTTCTCGCCGCCGGAAAAGCCGACGTTGACCGCACGCTTCAGCATCTCGTCCGTCATGCCAAGCTCCTGGGTCTTCTGGCGGATCAACTTGAGGAACTGCATGGCGTCCAGCGGGCCCTCGCCGCGATGCTTGCGTCCGGCGTTGAGGGCTTCCTTGAGGAAGGTTGTGTTGGGCACGCCGGGGATCTCGACCGGGTACTGGAAGGCCAGGAAAAGGCCTTCGGCGGCGCGCTCCTCCGGTGCCATGACCAGGAGGTCGCGGCCTTCGTATCGGACCTCGCCTTCAGTGACCTCATAGCCGTCGCGCCCGCTCAGGATATAGGCGAGGGTCGACTTGCCGGAGCCGTTGGGGCCCATGATGGCGTGCATCTCGCCCGGCTGAATCGTGAGGTCGATCCCCTTCAGGATAGCCTTGCCGTCGACGGTGGCGTGCAGGTTCGTGATTTCAAGCATGTGCGCTTACTACCCCAACTATCCCTCTGTCTCTGATGAGCCGCCTATCCAACGCTGCCTTCGAGGCTGATGCCGACCAGCTTCTGGGCCTCGACGGCGAACTCCATGGGCAGCTGCTGCAGGACCTCGCGGCAGAAGCCGTTGACCACCAGGGCGACGGCCTCTTCCTCGCCGATGCCGCGCTGGCGGCAATAGAACAGCTGGTCCTCGCTGATCTTCGAGGTGGTCGCCTCGTGCTCGACCCGGGCGCTGCGGTTCTTGCTCTCGATATAGGGCACGGTGTGGGCGCCGCAGCGCTCGCCGATCAGCAGCGAATCGCACTGGGTATGGTTGCGCGCACCGTGGGCCTTTGGCGAGACCTTCACCAGGCCCCGGTAGGTGCTGTTGGAGCGCCCGGCCGAGATGCCCTTGGCGATGATGCGCGAGCGGGTGTTCTTGCCCAGGTGGATCATCTTGGTGCCGGTATCGGCCTGCTGCATATTGTTGGTGATGGCGATCGAATAGAACTCGCCCACCGAGTTGTCGCCTTGCAGGATGCAGCTCGGATACTTCCAGGTGATCGCCGAGCCGGTTTCCACCTGGGTCCAGGAGATTTTCGAGTTGTCGCCGCGGCAGGCGCCACGCTTGGTGACGAAGTTGAAGATGCCGCCGCGGCCTTCTTCGTCGCCGGGGTACCAGTTCTGCACCGTGGAATACTTGATCTCCGCGTCCTTCAGGGCGACCAGCTCGACCACGGCCGCGTGCAGCTGGTGCTCGTCGCGCATCGGCGCGGTGCAGCCTTCCAGATAGCTCACGTAGGAGCCCTCGTCGGCGATGATCAGGGTGCGCTCGAACTGTCCGGTGTTGGCGGCATTGATGCGGAAATAGGTGCTGAGCTCCATCGGGCAGCGCACGCCCTTGGGCACGTAGACGAAGGAGCCGTCGGTGAAGACCGCCGAATTGAGGGTGGCATGCTTGTTGTCGGCATAGGGGACGACGGAGCCGAGGTATTCGCGAACCAGCTCCGGATGGGTCTGCACCGCCTCGGAAATCGAGCAGAAGATGACTCCGACCTCATGCAGCTTCTTCTTGAAGGTAGTGGCGACCGAGACGCTGTCGAACACGGCGTCGACTGCGACTCCGGCCAGCATCTCCTGCTCCCTCAAGGGTATGCCGAGCTTCTCGTAGGTGCGCAGCAGCTCCGGATCGACCTCCTCCAGGCTCTTGGGTCCCTCCGCCGTCTTGGGCGCGGAGTAGTAGTAGGCGTCCTGGTAATCGAGGGCGTCGAAGGTCACGTTGGCCCACAGGGGCTCGGGCATGGTGAGCCAATGCCGGTAGGCCTTCAGCCGCCACTCGAGCAGCCAATCCGGCTCGCCCTTCTTGGCGGAAATGAAGCCGATCACCTCTTCGCCGAGGCCCTTGGGCGCCGTCTCGGATTCGATCTCGGTGACGAAGCCGTACTTGTACTTGCGCTCCGCGACCTCCTTGACGGTCTGGGCGGTTTCAACGGTGGCCGCCATGCACTCCCTCTCGATCTCCCAAGCTCACCGGCCCTGGCCGGGCCAGCTTTCGTCAGTTTCGGACATCCCGCCGCTCGACCGTGGCGGCGGGTTCCTCCGACACGCCGAACATGCTCCAACAGGATGCCGCCATGTCGGCCAGCGTCACCTCGCTCAAGGCGTTGTGGATGGCCCGATTAACTTGCTCCCAGTTGCCCCGCATGGGGCAGAGGCACTCGACTTCGCAGTGATTACCCGAGCCTTCGACACAGGCGGTGAGGGCGATCGGCCCCTCCAAGGCCTGGATGATCTGAGCCATGCTCACCTGGTCGGCCGGCCGGCCAAGGGTGTAGCCGCCCGCGGCGCCGCGATGGGACTCGACAAGGGATTCGCGCGCCAGGGCGTTCAAGAGCTTGGCCACCGTGGGCAGGGGGATGCCGGTGTCGGACGCGATCTGCGGCGCGGTATGCACCTCATCGGGCCTTCGGGTCATCTGGGTCATGACCACCACTGCGTAGTCGGTTAGCCGATTGAGCCGAAACATGACGGGCTCCAATTCAGACTGATTTGGTACGGTTTTAATTAATTGAAATCACGCGGAATTCAAGCATTTTCTGCCGAAGTCTTCGAGATTGTGCGAGGCTTAACCACGATTGGCGGCCTGCGGCCGACGCCCCCCGACGGCGCCCCCCGACGGCGCCTCCCGAGATTTCCCTGACTGAGCGGCCGCACTCTGGCTTTTTCGCGCGCTCGCAGCTTCGTGTTCCAACGTGTGTTCCGAATCCGCGGCCCGGGTTCCTAAACTTCGATCAGAGCGATCGGATCCTACCGGCGTGCCCATCTCGGCGCGCACGACTTCGATGAATAGGGAGAGAGTGTCATGCCCGATCGCGCGGGGCGTCATGCTGCCGTCGTCATCCTGGCCGGATGGTGTATGATTTTTGCCGGGGTCTCGCTTGCAGCCGCTTCCACCGCAAGGGCCCAAGAGGGCGGCCCCACCAAGCACTTCTCCGTCGACAACCCGGCCGAACTAAGCGACGCCGATGCCGAGGATATCTACCGGCGCCTCACCGCGCCCCTGCGCAAGGGCTATGGGCTCTCCGATCATCCTGTCGCCCGGGCCTACCAATCCTGGTCTCGCTACAATACGGCACCCTACCGCTCCGAGACCCACGGCGAGCGCTTCGTCAACAATTATGCCAACGGATCGGCCCGGGCGTATGGCACCTTCGAGGAGGCCGGCCAGTTGCCGGCCGGCAGCGTCGTCGCCAAGGACTCTTTTGCGGTGACCGCGGCCGGCGACGTCTTCGCCGGTCCGCTCTTCATCATGGAAAAGATGTCGCAAGGCTTCAACGCGGCGAGTCGCGACTGGCGCTATACCATGATCATGCCGGACGGAAGTGTGTTCGGCGTGACCAACGGGCCGGATTCCCGCAAGGTTCAGTTCTGCATCACCTGTCACGCACGCGCCGGCGACGAGAACGATCACCTGTTTTTCCTTCCGGAAGCCTACCGTTAGCGCGGTGACCGATTTTCGTCGGGCCCGCGCGCAGCGTCCGGCCCAGTCAATAATATGGGCCGCCCCACCCGACCACCCCACGGCAGTATCATTAGGGCGCGCGAAGCGCGAGAGTGCGAAGCACTCGGGCTACACCCGCGCACTGGGCGGGGAGGCGGCCCCCACTGCAGAGATGGCTAGGACTGGCCTGCCCTCACTACATCGTGAGTGTCTTGTGACTCTCCGTGGGATCGCGCCTGGGCTAGTCTGAGGCCGCCGGAATCGGCGCCGCTTCGGCGGCAGAGGAGACATGTCTGAGGCTCACCGGGAGGGGTTCGATGCGAAGGAGTAAAGTCAAGCTGTTGTCGACCACGGTCATTCCGTTCGTTGTGGTCATGGGAGTGGCTGTCGGCGGCACGTCTGTGACGGTGCAGATCACCGGTGGGCCAGCCTATGCGGCCTGTAATCCATGTAACCCGTGCAATCCCTGCGCCGCGGCCGCGTGCAACCCGTGCAATCCCTGCGCCGCGGCCTGCAATCCCTGCGCCGCGGCTTGCAACCCGTGCAATCCCTGCGCGGCGGCGTGTAATCCCTGCAATCCCTGCGGCGCCTGCAATCCGTGCAATCCCTGTGCCGGCGGCGGCGGGTCGGCCAGCCTGAAATGTGCGGTACCGCGGCTGCAGGCTGCGGCGGCCTGTAATCCCTGTGCGGTCTCCAAGGCCTGCAACCCGTGCAATCCTTGCGGCGCCTGCAACCCCTGTGCGGCGGCGGCGTGCAACCCCTGCGCGGCAGCCTGCAACCCGTGCAATCCCTGTGCGGCCGCGTGCAACCCGTGCAATCCCTGCGCGGCGGCCTGCAACCCGTGCAATCCCTGCGCGGCCGGCGCTTGCAATCCTTGCGGCGCCTGCAATCCCTGCGGTGCGGGCGGCGGAGTTCAGCTCACCGACGCCGAGGCCGTCGCGGCCTACGACTGTCTCCTGAACGAGATGAAGGCGGCCTACGCCAAGTCCGACCATCAGGTGGCTACCAGCTATTCGGATTGGCGGCGCTACAGCAAGAATGCCTACGTCTCGGCGACCCACGGCAGCCGTTACGTCCAGAACTATGCCAATGCGGCGGCCAAGGCCTATGGCATTTTCGAGAATGGTGGAGCCATGCCGGCCGGGGCGGTCCTGGCGAAGGACAGCTTCATGGTGAAGGCCAATGGTCAGGTTTCGGCGGGACCCTTGTTCATCATGGAGAAGATGCAGGCGGGCTTCTATGGCGACAGCGACGACTGGCGCTACACCATGGTCATGCCCAACGGCAAGGTCTTCGGCACCACCAAGGGCGAGGGTTCGGCCAAGGTCGAGTTCTGTATCGGCTGCCACATCGGGGCCGAGATCGACTCGATGCTGTTCTTGCCCGAGGACTACCGGGTCAACTGACGGGGCGGCCTTGCCTCGTTCTTGCTCGAGATGGCCGGCCGCTTCTGCGGCCGGTCTCTTTATTGGGTTCGCCGTGCTGCTCTTAACAGCCGTCGCCGCGCCGACGGCTGGGGACGAGGAGCAGCGCTTCGCCAAAGGTCTCGCCGCCTACGATGCCGGCGACTTCGAGACGGTGATCGAAGCCTGGCAGCCGTTGGCGGAGGCCGGCCACCTGGAGGCCCAGGTCTCCTTGGCGGAGGTTTATCTCAGCGGCCTGGGCGTGGCGGCCGACCCGGTCCTGGCCGTGGCCTGGTACCGGCGGGCGGCCGAATCCGGCGACCCGGTGGCCCAACTCAATCTCGGCGACCTTTACGCTCGCGGCCTCGGGGTCGCGCGCGACCCGGTCGAGGCCTTCGCGTGGCTCGATCTGGCGGCCCAGCAGGGCAAGCGCTGGGCGGCGGCGCGGCGCGACGAGATCGCGCCGCAGCTCGATGCCGCACAACGTGCGGAGGCTCGGACGCGCATCGAGCGCTATCGCTCGGCCGAGTGAAGGGGACCGCGCGAAACGTTCTGTGAGCTTGGAAATACGCCTGTCAGGCGGCCGGCGGGACCGGCGATTGGCGCAACAGAAAGGCGGGAACGTCGTCGCCGAAGGCCGTGTCGGCCGGCGACTTAGGCGACTTGGCCGGCTTGCTACCAGCGTGCCGTGTCGCTCCGGGGCCGCGGGACCCGTCCATCGCCTCGCCGCCGCGACGGCGGCGCGAGCGGCGCCCCTTGCCGTTCGGGGGGACTGCCGCGTCTTGGGCCGTCGTTGTCCGCGTGGTTTCTTCTTGGGGCACAGAGCAAGGCGCGCGTTCCTGGACCTGGCCGTCTTGATGCGGGCGCTTCTCGATGGCATGGCCGAGCATCGACTGGATCGCCGCCAGGGCCTTGCGGTCGTCCCGGGTGGCCAGCATGTAGGCTTGGCCGCTGCGCCCGGCGCGGCCGGTGCGCCCGATGCGGTGAATGTAGTCCTCCGGGTTGGCCGGCACATCGAAGTTGAAGACGTGCGAGACCTTCGGGAGGTCGAGCCCGCGTGCCGCAACGTCGGAGCAGACCAGAAGCTTGATCTCGCCGTCCTTGAAACGCTTCAGGGTCTGCTCGCGCACCGGCTGGGCCAGGTCGCCGTGGAGCTCGGCGGCGGGAAAGTCGTGCCGGGCCAGCGAGCGGTAGAGGATGCCCACGTCACGCTTGCGGTTGCAGAAGATGAGCGCGCTGGTCACCTCGTCCAGGCGCAACAGGTCGCGCAGCACCGCGCGCTTGTCCTTGGGCAGGCTGGGGGCCGAGACCACCGCCTGGCTCACGGTTTCGGCTGCCGTCGCCGGCGGGCTGACGGTGACCTCCTTGGGGTTCGACAGGAACTTGTCGGCCAGGCGGCGGATCTCCGGCGGCATGGTGGCCGAGAAGAAAAGGGTCTGGCGCGTGCGCGGCAGGAAGCCGACGATGCGCTCCACGTCGGGCATGAAGCCCATGTCGAGCATGCGATCGGACTCGTCGATCACCAGGATCTTGGTGTCGGCCAAGAGGATCCGACCGCGCTCGAAGAGGTCCAATAGCCGCCCCGGCGTGGCGATCAGCACGTCGACCCCGCGGTCGAGCCGCTTCTCCTGCTCGACCAGGGACACGCCGCCGATCAAGAGCGCCATGGAAAGCGCATGGTTCTTGCCGTACTTCTCGAAGTTCTCGGCCACCTGGGTGGCCAATTCCCGGGTCGGCTCCAGGATAAGCGAGCGCGGCATGCGCGCCCGGGCCCGGCCGCTGGCTAGCACGTCGATCATCGGCAGGGTGAAGGACGCGGTCTTGCCGGTCCCCGTCTGGGCGCAGCCGAGTACGTCCCGGCCCATCAGCACGTAAGGAACGGCTTGGGTCTGGATCGGTGTCGGCGTTTGGTAGCCCGCGTCCTGGACTGCGCTCAGGACCTCGGGACTAAGTCCGAGTTCTTCGAAGGTCATACGTTGAGTTTGGTCAAGAGAAGGAGTTTCTCGAATCTTACGAAACATTATCAGGTTAAATGCACGTGCGAAGATAGATAATCAAGCCCTTTTGTCAATGGAAAGACCTAAATAATGTTTAATGTTCGAACCGGCAATAACAGCCTGAAAAGGATCCGGACCAGAAGTTTGCCCCTTGTTCGAATCGTATCTTCTTTATTTCTATTGGCCGAGCCGCCGCGAAACTAAAGTTCCCGGCAGCGGCCAAACGACGGGCTCACCCTGCGTATTGCCAGGCGGCGAGCCCTCGGGAAGGGGAGGCATCCATGGAGTCGTCAGATCGAGCAACGCACTCCATGACCTTGGCGGAGGCGTTCCGCGCGCGCCGTTCGGTGAGGGCCTACCACGGCCGCGCACTCGAGTCCGGCCGGCTGTTGCAGCTCTTCCAGGCCGGCCAGGGGATCACCGCCGGCGACGGCAAGCGGGCGGTACCCTCGGCCCACGCGCTCTACCCGCTCATGCTCTTCCTTGCCGCCGGACGGGTCGAGGGCCTCGGGGTGGGGCTTCATCAATACGACCCCGCCGACAACGTTCTGTCTCAAATTTCTTCGGGCGATTTGCGGCCCGGCCTTGTGGCGGCGGCGCTGGAGGACCAACCCTGGATCGCCGAAGCGCCGGCGACGATCGTCATCGCGGCGGACACGGCCCGCGCG
>CALJXB010000230.1 GCA_937974415.1 uncultured Kiloniellales bacterium | reverse complement strand
TTGGGGTCGGGATAATCGAGCACGTGATTGGGGCAGAGCTCGGCGGTTTCGTCGAACCAAAACCGAGCGGTCTGGGTCAGTGTCTGGCCCTTGAAGGGGACGGCCGCTAAGACCTGGTCGAAGGCCGATTGGCGGTCCGTGGCGATCATGATTCTCCGGCCGTCGGGCAAATCATAGGACTCGCGCACCTTGCCGCGCTGAACGTTGGGCAGCTCCGGGAAACAGGCGTCGGTGAGGACGCCGGCCAGGGCCTGACGGTCGCGATCGCTGAGGGTCATGGGCCGCAGTATAGGAAGGCGGCCCCTAATGACGAGGCCGAATAAAGCAGCTGAAAGAAAAACGGGCCCGCGGGAGGCGGCGGGCCCGTTTTCTGGGGTTAGCGTTGTCGGTGGCGCCGCAAGAGGACTTGCGGCGTTTGCCGGAGGGTCAGACGTAGCGCGCGGTCAGCAGCGACAACAGCTTGACGTCGATGCCGCCGTTGGAAACGCTACGGCGCGAGCCGTTCTTGTGGCCGACGCGCTCGGACTTGAGAAACAGGAAGCCGGTCATGGTACGAACTCCTAATCTTGGGCCGCAGCCCATATGATCCTTTAGCTTGCGATATAGATCGCCCTTTTCGGGGCTTCTCACAATTTCTCAGTTAGCAATCCAGCTATGCGTTTTTCGTCGAGCTCGCGGCCAGGTCTTGGCATCAAACTTGCTGTGGCCGACCTCGAACCGGTCGGGGGAAACATTTCAAATCACTCAACTTTATCTCGATTTGGTCTATACTCTGACGCGCCGCCGGTGTCGCAGTGCCGCGGCCGTTCATGCGCTGGGGGAGGCCCGAGGATGCAGCCGTTTCGCTTAGTCCAGGTAATTGCAGTTGTGGCGCTGTCGTTGGGGGGCATGACACCTGGCGCCAGTTGGGCCAAGGAGGCCGATGCCGGGGCCTTTCTGAAATCGCTCAGCCGGGACGCCTCTACCAAGCTCGGGAGCGAGGACCTGAGCGAGGCCGAGAAAGAGGCGAACTTCCGACAATTGTTTCGCTCCGCCTTCGACGTTCCGGCGATCAGCCGCTTCGTGCTCGGAAAATATTGGCGGCGTGCCTCGGAGACACAGCGCGAGGACTTTATGGCAGCCTTCGAAGAACTGCACATGCGCCGCTTTCTGCCACTGTTTGCCAAGTATGACGATGAGTCGATCATGGTGGAATCCGTCTTGGCGGAGGAGACCAGACCCGATTTCTTCCGGGTAAGCAGCCGGATCGACCGCGCCGAGGGCGAGCCTTTCGCCGTGGTCTGGCGGATCCGGGACACCGGTGAGTCCTACCGAATTCTCGACGTCGTGGCGGAGGGAGTCAGCATGGCGATCTCCTTGCGCCACGAATACGGTGCGGTCGCCAAGGCCAATGGCCTCGATGGTCTGCTTGAGCAGATGCGGAGCAAGAGCGCGGATCTGGCAGCTCAGTAGATCGCGATTGCCGGTCGCTTTAGCTCCAGTCCCGTTTCGCTTCGCCTAGGATCCAGTTGCGAAAGGCGCCAATACGCTGGTCGTCGCGGGCGGACTCCGGGATCAACAGTGCATAGGCGTCGTCCGGCGTTACGCTTGCCGCTGTCACTTGCACCAGCCTGCCGTCGTTCAATTGCGGGGCGATGAGCCGCCGCCAGCCGAGTGCCAGTCCCTGGCCGTCCAGCGCTGCCTGGATCGCGATCGTGTAGTTGTTGAAGCGG
Source organism: uncultured Kiloniellales bacterium (assembly GCA_937974415.1). Lineage (GTDB taxonomy): Bacteria > Pseudomonadota > Alphaproteobacteria > Kiloniellales > JAKSDN01 > CALJXB01. The sequence continues at coordinate 3,432 of CALJXB010000230.1, read as the reverse complement.
GCCCCACGGGGTCTGCGGCGTAAAGGCACAGAGTTGCGGGCAAACCAGTCCGGCCAGTCGAACCAGGAACCGTAGGGCAGATCGATTTGCAGGAGGGCCTCTTCCTGCAACTCGCCAGCCGACTGCGGGGGCGCACGCGTGCCGAAATAGTCCGGCCGGCAGACGGCGATCACCTGGTCGCCGAATAGCGCCTCGGCTCGCCATCCGCTGGGCGACTGCAGGCCGAAGACCACCGCGATATCGACATCCTCGGCGTACCAATCGGCCTCGGAATCGCTGGTCGAGAGCCTGAGCTCCAGGTCTGGATGGGCGGCGTGAAAGGACGGCAGGCGCGGCATCAACCAGAACGCCGAAAACGCGAGAGATGTCGCGACCGTGAGCGCCCGGCCGCGCCGCTCCTGACGCACGCTCTCCGCGGCCGTTGCAATGTGGCCGAAACCCATGGCGACGGCCTGCAGGATTTGCTGCCCGGCCGGCGTGAGCCGCACGCGCTTGCGCGTGCGATCGAAGAGAGCGACACCCAAATGGTCTTCCAGCAGACGGACCTGGCGGCTCGTGGCCGCCTGGCTAACCCCCAATTCGCTCGCCGCCTGGGTAAAGCTGAGATGACGGGCGACCGCCTCGAAGGTAACGAGGGCGTTGGTCGGGGGTAGTCTGTTCCGCAAAGATTTCATACGTTCAGATTATGACATCATGAGAATTTTTGCAGTTTTTTTGCAGCGGTGCATAATCTAAATAAATAGAAGATCGCTGGTGGGCTATACCGAGCGATGGCCGCCGGAGCGGTTTCGGGCGTCGGCGGCGAGCCGCGGAGCAGTGGGGAGTGAGACGCGATGGGCGATATTGAACCGACACGCAATTTGGCGCCGGCCCTGCAGCGGGTCGATCGGCCCATCGAAGAGGCCAGCGGCCTGCCCAACCAGGCCTATACCTCGGAAGACTTCGCGCGCTACGAACGCGACCACTTGCTGGCTAAGACTTGGATGTGCGTCGGCGTCGGCCATCACGTGCCCAATCCCGGGGACCTTCGGCCGGTCAAATTCCTGGGCTTGCCCCTGTTGCTGCTGCGCGACCGGGCCGGCGAGATCCGCGTTTTCCACAATGTCTGCAGCCATCGTGGCGTCGAGTTGGTCGCCGAGCCGTGTAGCGTCAAGCGGCGCATCTGCTGCCCTTACCATTCCTGGACCTATGACTTGGTCGGTAGCCTGGCGGCGACGCCGTCGATCGGCGGGTCGGGCAAGAACGAATGCCCCGGCTTCGATCGCGCCCGGCACGGGCTAAAGCCGGTGCGCACGGCGGTCTGGGCCGATGTGGTCTTCGTCAATCTGTCGGGCGACGCGCCGCCATTCGGGGACTATATCGCGCCGGTGGCCGAACGTTGGGCCGACTTCGATCTCAGCCTGCTGCGCCACGGCGGAGCGGACTCGTCCCTGAGCTTCGATCTTGCGTGCAACTGGAAGCTGGCAGTCGAGAACTTCTGCGAAGCCTATCATCTGCCCTGGGTCCATCCGGGTTTGAACAGCTATTCGCGCCTGGAGGACCACTACGACATCGCCGAAGACGACCTCTATGCCGGACAGGGCAGCCTGGTCTATCGACCGCGGCTCAACGAGGACGGCGGGGAGTTCCCCAAGTTCCCGAATCTGCCGGAGAAATGGCTGACGGGTGCGGAGTACATCGCCCTCTTCCCCAACGTGCTGCTGGGGATTCACGCCGATCACATGTTTGCGGTTTACCTGGAGCCGGTGAGCGCAAACCATACGCGGGAGTACTTCGAGATCTATTATGTCGGCGACGGACCCTTGGGCGACGGCTATGCGGCGTTGAGGGCCGCGAACAGCCGGGGTTGGCGGTCTGTCTTCAACGAGGATCAGGACATCGTCGAACGCCTGCAGCGCGGCCGCGCCTCGCCGGCCTTCCAAGGCGGCGTCTTTTCTCCGGCCATGGACCGCCCGACCCACTGCTTCCATAGGTGGGCGGCCCGGGGCCTCGCAAACGGGGTCTGATCCTCCCGGCTCGACGGTCGGCATGGCGCCGCCCGTTCATGCAGCGATTCCTTGGTGCAGCCGGAGAATGAACTGCACCAGGAATAATCGATCGTTAAGGAGTCACCGCAGTCAGCAACTGCGTTGATCGTATCCATGCGGTGTTCTCCCTATCCGAGACAGATTGTAGACCATGGCGCACGCACGTGCGGCTATCATCGCTCGCCATGAGCTTACTCCTATGGGTCGGGACACTTTTTGGTGCGGCGATCGGCTTGGCGCATGCCGTCTATTTGTGGCGCGTGTCATTGCAAGAAGCCGATAGCCGCAGCACGGCGGTCTACCGCGGCGCTTGGGCGATAGGGCTTTGGACGATCTTCGGCACCTATGTTCTGGTGCTTTGGATCGTCGGGGTGATCGCCTATGGGGTGGCCGGCCTTCTACCGTCCCGCCGCGAGGCTTGAGCGCTCGGAGGCAAGCCGGACTCTGATTTGTCCGAGGGCCCAGTGGGAGAAGCGTGACAAGTGCGGCCAGTCCGCGCGATCGAGGGGGACGCGCAGGCATGGACCTGACAGGAGTCAAGACGGCCGGCATCGTCGGTGCCGGCGTTTCCGGGCTGGTCACGGCCAAGACATTGATGGCAGAGGGCCTCGAATGCACCGTGTTCGAGCGCTCCGGTGCCCTCGGGGGAGTCTGGGCCGACGGCTACGTGAATTTCGGCGTCCAGGTTCAAAAGGAACTCTATGAGTATCCCGACTGGCCCTTGCCCCAAGGTACGCCGGACTTTACGCCCGGGCCTGTCTTTCAGAAGTATTTGGAAGGCTATGCCGAACACTTCGGCTTGACGCCGCACATCCGCCTGCATAGCAGCGTCACGGACATTCGGCCACGCGAAGACGGCAAGCCCGGTTGGTCGCTGGCGGTCCGGGAAAAAGAGGGAGAGAGCCGGGCGGACTTCGATCTGCTGGTGGTTTGCGTCGGTCTTTACTCCAACGAGCCCTACCGGCCGGAGTTTCCCGGTCAGGAAGACTTCGGCGGCGAGATTGTGCACATCTCCCAAGTGAAATCTTCAGCGCCGCTCGAGGACAAGCGGGTGGCGGTCTTGGGGTTCGGCAAGAGTGCGACCGACGCCGCCCTGGAATCCGCGGCAGTGGCCAAGGAAACGCACCTCATCGTACGCGAGCCCCACTGGCCGGTGCCCCGTAAGCTGGCCGGCATTCTGCCGTTCAAGTGGGGCATGGTGAACCGCATGACCAGCACCCTGATACCACCCTATATCCACCCGTCACCCCTGGAGCGCGCCGTGCACGGCTTCGGCGGGCCACTGGTCTGGCTGTGGTGGCGTCTGGTCGAGATTCTGCTGCGGTTCCAGCACGGCCTCGGCCGCAAGATCGAGGGCGGCGACGACCTGGTGCCGGCGAAGCCGATCGATATCGATGCCTTCGGC
>CALJXB010000229.1 GCA_937974415.1 uncultured Kiloniellales bacterium | reverse complement strand
AGGTGGTGGATATGGGCTCATTTCATGGCGGCAAAACGGCCCGCCCGGGCAGGCGCGGTGCGCCGCGCGATGTGGGGCCTAAATTTGGCATGGGGGCAAGCGCTGCAACGCACCCGGCGGGCCGTTTTACCCCACCGAAGGCCGCGATCTCTCGTCCGCTCACGGCGTTGCGGCCCGCTTGTGGTGGCCCCACACCACAGCGCGACCCGCGCCTTGTGAGCGAACAAGACCTCAGCGGTGAAATGGGCCAATATCCACCACCTTTGGTCTGAGTTGGTACTTCCGGGGTCGTCGCTCATGTTAGATCGCGGGCGGGCTCACTCGGGACGGTCGGCTGTCTTCGATTTGGCCGTGCCACTTGGCTTCTTCCGGGCTCTGATCCTGTTCCCGCCTTCGCCGTTCGCCCGATCGCGCGCCTCGTAAGCCCGCACAATTCGGGTGACCAGCGCATGACGCACGACATCGGCGTCGGTGAATTCTACCACAGCAACTTCGTCCATGTCAGATAGCAAGTCGATCGCGTCGTGCAGCCCGGAGGGCTGGCCCTTCGGTAGATCGACCTGGGACGGATCGCCGGTAACCACCATGTGACTGTTTTCGCCCAGTCGGGTTAAAAACATCTTCATCTGCACCGGGGTGGTGTTCTGGGCTTCGTCCAGGATGACCGAGGCACTGCTGAGAGTACGCCCGCGCATGAAGGCCAGCGGCGCCACTTCCACCACGCCGTCGGCGAGATGCTTCATGGCCTGTTCGGCCGGCAACATATCGAAGAGGGCGTCGTAAAGCGGCCTGAGATAGGGGTCCACCTTGTCGCGCAGGTCGCCGGGCAGAAAACCCAGGCGCTCGCCGGCTTCCACCGCCGGGCGGGACAGAATGATGCGGTCGACCTCGCCCTTCAGCAGGCGCGATACCGCCACGGCGACCGCCAGGTAGGTCTTGCCGGTGCCCGCCGGGCCGATGCCGAACACCACGTTGTGGGTGTTGAGCGCCTCGATATAGGTCAATTGGCCGGGCGAGCGCGCCGTAATATGCCGCCGTCGGGTGCGGATGGTCACGCCTTCCGAATGCACCGCGTTCACGGCCGCTGCGGTGTCGCAGCCCGGCTCGCTCAGGGCCATGCGAAGGACCGCGTCGACTTCCGCGTCGGTGACCGGCAGGTCCTTTTTCAAGCGGACATAAAGCGCGTCCAGCGCGAGCTTGGCGGCATGGGCGGCGTCGGGCGGACCCGAAATCGCCAGCCTGTTGCCGCGCGAGACCAGGGAGACCCCAAGTTGGCGCTCGATGCGCGACAGGTGTTGGTCGTGCTCGCCGAACAGCATCGGCAGCAAGCTGTTGTCGTCGAATTGCAGCACGGTGGCCTCGCCGACCTCGCTCGCCTCTGTGGTTGGAAGGTCGCTCACGCAAGGCCCTCCGCCCCGCTCAACGACGGCGCCTTGGGCGTATCGTGAGCCGGCGGGTCCTGGATGCCAGTTGCTGGCGCGGCCTCGGATGTCAGAGCCGACAGCCGTTCGCACGACAGGCTGTTGGGATGGGCCTTGTCGATGCGGACTTCGACCAGCTGGCCCAGCACATGCGCCGGGGCCTGGACGTGCACGGCCTGCATATAGGGGCTGCGCCCCGCCATCTGACCGGCAAGGCGGCCCGCCCGCTCGATCAGGACCGGGAGCCGGCGCCCGACGCAGGCCTGGTTGAAGGCCGCCTGTTGCGCGTCGAGCAGCTGCTGCAGCATGGCCAGGCGCTCGGCCTTCGCCGCCTCGGCCACCTGGGGCAGCTCGGCCGCCGGCGTGCCTGGACGCGGCGAATACTTGAAGGAGTAGGCTTGGGCGAAGCCCACCTCGTTCACCAGGTCGAGCGTCGCCGCAAAGTCCCGGTCGGTCTCGCCGGGAAAGCCGACGATGAAATCCGACGACAGGGCGATGTCCGGGCGCGCAGCGCGCAGCCGCGCGACGATGCGGCGATAGTCGTCGGCGCCGTGGCGCCGGTTCATGGCGCTCAGGACACGATCGGAGCCGGACTGCACCGGCAGGTGCAGGAACGGCATGAGGGCCGGCAGGTCGCGGTGCGCGGCGATCAGCTCGTCGTCCATGTCGAGCGGGTGCGAGGTGGTGTAGCGCAGCCGTTCCAGTCCCTCGATTTTCGCCAGCCGGCGAATCAGCCGGCCGAGGCCCCAGGTCTTTGTAGTGAACTTTGCGGGGGTCTTTGCGGGGGTCTTCGAGCCCGTCCCGCCGACCGCCGAAGCGCCCCTCCCCGCATCGCCGTGGTAGGCGTTGACGTTCTGGCCGAGCAGCGTGATCTCGACCGCGCCGGCCGCCACCATGCGCTCGGCCTCGCCCAGGATGTCGGCGACCGGGCGCGAGAACTCCGCCCCCCGGGTGTAAGGGACGACACAGAAACTGCAGAACTTGTCGCAGCCTTCCTGCACCGAGAGGAAGACGGACGGGCCTTGGTTGCCGCCGCCGGGCACGCGCTCTTCGGGCAGCAGGTCGAACTTCGATTCCGCCGGAAACGAGGTGTCCGCGAGGCCTGTAAACGCCGAGCCCGCGGCCTTACGCACCAGGTCCGGCAGGCGGTGATAGGTCTGCGGGCCGAACACCAGGTCGACCTGGGGTGCGCGTCTGAGGATCTCCTCGCCTTCCGCCTGCGCTACGCAGCCGGCCACCGCAAGCAGCATGCGCCCGCCCTCTGCTTGCCGTTCGTCTTTGAAGCGCCGCAGCCGCCCGAGCTCCGAAAAGACCTTCTCCGACGCTTTCTCGCGGATGTGGCAGGTGTTGAGAATGATCATGTCGGCGCCGCGGGGACTGTCGACCGGGGCATAGCCGAGTGGCGCCAGGACATCCGCCATGCGTGCGGAGTCGTAGACGTTCATCTGACAGCCGTAGGTCCTGATGAAGAGTTTTTTTGCCAAGATCGCGTCAGGTGCTCCGGCAGCCCATCCACAAATGCCCCGCGCGGCGAGCGGGCTGAACCCAAAAGTCCCTGTTATCAGGTATCGTTCGCATACTTGGCAGCATCAGGCAGTCTAGCATCGCTTTACACGGTCCGACAATCTCAGGTCGGCGGATCCCCGTCGGGCTCGCCGCCGGCCTGCTCTTGAGCCCGGCGGTCCGCCACGGTGCCCGGAATCAACGCCTTCAACTCGGCGTCGAGGGCGGTGGCCTGGCGGGACTCGCGCGATAGGCGTCGTCCGGCCAGGGCCTCGGACAGGCCCCGGGAAATCACGGCGTGGCAGTACTCGCTCAAAACCTTGCGCGAACCGAAACGGGCCAGCGTCACCGGCTCGTGAAACCGCACGACCACGGTCAAGCGCCCGAGGCCCGCCCATTGCCATAAATGGCTGGCCATGTCCATATCGCCGTACCAGGCGAAGAACGGCCGCAAATAGCGTCCCATGGGCAGGCCGTCCAGCATGGTATAGGCGATCGAGACCGGTTGAACGGTCAGCGGCCGCCCGCCAGGCTCCAATTCGGCAACGGAAAGCAGGCTGCTCTTGAACGGCAGCACCCGATTGCCGTCGTTGCTGGTGCCCTCGGGAAACAGAATGAGATTGTCGCCCGCCTCCAAACGCTCCGACATCTCGTCGCGATGCTTGACCGCGCGGAACGACTGGCGATCCACGAAGACCGAACGTTGCAGCTTGGCCAGGGTCCCGAACAGCGGCCACCGGGCGACGTCCGCCTTGGCGACGAAGGAGGCCGGCACCAGCGACCCGAGTACGGTGATGTCCAGATAGGAGCAGTGGTTCGACACGAAGAGAACCGGTCCGTCCTGCTTCGGCTTGCCGCGGCGCACCACTCGAAACCCGAGCAGTCGGCAACAGCGCCGGTGATACCAGATCGGCAGCCTGTCGCGAGCCCGCCATCCCGTGGAGACCAAGGCGGCCTGGACCGGGAGGAGGGCCAAGGTGAAAAGGCCGTAGGCGCCGACTCGGCCGAAGGCCCGCAAGGGCGAACCGAGACTGTCGGAAGGCATGACCGTCAAACCGCCCGCTGCTTGTCTGGGCGCCTGTCCGGGCGCTTGTCCGGGTCCGATCGGGCGTAGTGCCGGTAATACTTCTTGGTCACCAAGTCGGTCTTCACCACGACGCAGACATCGGTCGTCCCAAAGTCTTCGTCGACGACCGCGCCGTCGCCGACGTAACCGCCGAGGCGAAGATAGCCGCGGATCAACGGCGGCAGCCGGCGCATCGCGTCCTGGGCATCGAACGCGTCGGGGGCCAAACGATCCATGGCGAGATAGCGCTCGGCGACCGCGCGCGGCCGCAGTTCAGGCGGCGCCAAGTGAAAGTGGCAAAGATAGGAGAGAGGTTCGTCCAACTGCTCCGGCTCCACGCCGGGAAGGCTCGCACACCCGAACATCACGTCGACATCGTAGTGGAAGACGTACTCCGCGATGCCGCGCCACAGAAGCTGCATGACGGGGCCGGTTCGGTGGTCACGGTCGACGCAAGAGCGCCCCAATTCCATGATTTCTCCGGGATGGTCCAGTAGGACGGAGATGTCGTATTCGTCGGAGCTGTAAAATCGTCCCCGTCGGGCGGCCGCTGGGCGACGCATCAAACGATAGGAGCCGACCACCGCCTCGGCCCCTTGGCCCTTGGTTTCGTCGAACACCAGCAGATGATCACAGAACTCGTCGAAGGAATCGAACTCGCGACGGACCACGGCCATCTCGCGGCTCGCTTTGGCGTCCATTTCTTCGCAAAAGACGCGGAACCGCAATTCCTGGGACGCCGCGACCTCGGCCGGCGTCTCGGCCAGCCGGATCCACAGGTCTCTGGCTCGAACGTCCACCGGCCGCGTTAGTCCTTGGTCGGTCGTGGCCATTCGTTCGGTCATGCGCGCGATAACCCGAGGATATCAGATTTCATGACGTCGGATCATGCCGACTCTGCGGGCCGAGCCGCTCAACGCGAGCCTCCGCCCCGGTCGTTGCCTCCATTCTTCGGCGGTTGCAGACGAACCCCGAAGAGCTCGAGGCGATGGCCCACGAGCCTGAAGCCAAGCCGTTCGGCCACCTCATTTTGCAGACGTTCGATCTCGTCATTGCAAAACTCTATAACTTCTCCCGACTTGATGTCGATGAGATGGTCGTGGTGGGTTTCGGGCATTTCTTCATAGCGCGCCCGGCCGTCGCCGAAATCGTGGCGCTCCAGGATGTTCGCTTCTTCCCAGAGCTTTACCGTTCGATAAACCGTCGCGATGGAGATGCGCGGATCCACCGCCGCCGCCCTCTGGTGGAGTTCCTCGACGTCGGGGTGATCGACGGCCTCGGACAGGACCTTAGCGATGACGCGCCGCTGGTCGGTCATCTTTAGGCCTTTTTCAAGGCAAAGCCGCTCGATACGGGACGTCATCGGTTTGCGAACGCGCCGTTGCTGGTCGACTTCATAATAGCAACAAAATCCGACCGGCGGCTATGACCCCGCGACCCCGCCGCTTGCGAGCGGTACCGTGCCCCGGACGCCCGTTAGGACTTGCGACGACGGGCCCGCGTGCCCAAGCCGATTTGCTTGGCCAGCTTGCTGCGCTGTTTGGCATAGTTCGGCGCGACCATCGGATAATCCGACGGCAGCCCCCAACGCTCGCGGTACTCCTCCGGCGACATGTTGTATGCCGTTTTCAGATGCCTTTTCAGCATCTTGAGCTTCTTGCCGTCTTCCAGGCACACGATGTGATCCGGTGTCACCGACCGCTTAATCGGAACCGCGGGCGTTGGCCGCTCGGCCTGTCTTTCACCACCCCCCTGTACCGTCGACAAAGTCTCGTACACGTCACGAATCAATTGCGGAAGATCCGCCACGGCGACCGAATTGTTCGATACATGTGCGGACACGATGTTTGTTGCGAGAGACAGTAACTCGCCCGTTTTGACAGTATCAGACATTGCTTTTTTTAACTCCCCACTCCCGATACCAGCATAGAACAGCCCTCTGTTATTGTTTCTAACACCATAAACGAAGGCAATAAAGTCAAAAATATATGGACTTAGCTTCTCTGCATTGGGGTTGTAACTATTAGATTCTTCATATGAATCGAATTGCCAACTAGTCCAGAGAGCAACCCAAGAGTTCGGCCAAAAGATATAGTCGTCGTCTTTTTGGCCGCTCGTTCATTTTCACACGATTCACTGTTCAATTCGCAGGGCATGTCTCGCCGCTGGCCAGCGCTTTCTTGTACACCAGCGCATCGCAGGCTTTGCCCTGGCGGCCCCCGCCATAGTAGGCGCGACGCCTGCCGCAAGGCCGGAACCCCTCCGACCCGTAAAGGGCGAGGGCGGCCCGATTGTCTTGCGAGACCTCGAGGAACGCGGTCCCGGCGCTGTGGCCGGCCGCCGATCGCAGGGCGGCCCGGAGCAACCGCCGCCCGATACCCCTGCGGCGCCAGGGTGCCGGCACGACGAGCCACAAGATCTCGCACTCCTCCGCGGCCACGCGCGCAAGGATCAATCCCGCGGCGCGCCTGGGCGTACGTGCCAGCAGGGCGAAACTCCCCGGCGTCGCGAGCGTTCGTTCGACGGCGGCGGCGTGCCAGGTCTCGCATTGGAAGAGCTCCCGGCAGCGACCGGCCAAATCATCAAGGTCCGCCGTACCGATCTTTTGGAGTTCGATGCCTGTGTCGGGGCCCAGCGATGATTTCACGAACGGTCAACTTCGGCGCTGTTGGCGGGGATCGCGTCGGGCGGCCGCAGATAAAGCGGGTCGATCGGCGTCTTTCGATCGACGCCGGGAGGCTCCGCCGCCACCAGCGCGGCGAGCTGCGCCGCGTCGACCACACCGGGCGTGCCCGAAACCCTGACGGTGCGGCCGCCGGCCAGCAAGGCGGGCAAGGCCTGATCAGCACCATCGCCGACGAGGACCAGCGGCCCCGGCGGCAGGACATCCGCAAGGTCTTGCGGCAGGACCGACGCGGGATCGCTTCGCGGCCGCAGGTCGGCGGCAAAAGCCTGAACGTAGAGGTCGTCTCGCTTGGCATCGATCGCCACGGCAAGAGACCCGTTCGGCGGAGCCTCGGCCTTGGCGGCGTACGCCAGCACCCGGAAGTTGCTCACGCCGATCAGGGGACGACCGCAGGCAAGCGCCAGACCGCGCGCGGTTGCAAGGCCGATGCGCACGCCGGTGAAACCGCCCGGGCCCAGGCTCACCGCAAGGCCGTCGAGATCGGCGTAGGCCATGGCGCCTTCCGCCATGACCGCCTCGATCATGGGAACCAGCCGCTCGGCATGGCCCCGCCGCAGGCGCTCGAAACGACCGGCGACCACCCGGCCATCGCGCCACAGCGCCGCGGAACAGGCATTGCCGGCCGTGTCCATGGCAAGGACGGAGGCGATCACCTTACCGCTCGCTCACGTAGCGCAGGCATCCCGGCGCACGAATGTCGCGGCTGCCGGCTCACCTGGGATGGGAAGCGTCGCTGGGCGCAAAGGCATCGCACCGATCTAAAGGACGGCGCGAACCTCCATGACTTCGGGGATGTAGTGCCGCAGCATGTTCTCGATGCCCATCTTGAGGGTGGCGGTCGAGCTGGGGCAACCGGCACAGGCCCCCTGCATGACGAGATAGACGACACCCTGATCGTAGCCGCGAAACACGATGTCGCCGCCGTCTTGGGCGACGGCGGGACGCACGCGGGTGTCCAGCAGTTCCTTGATCTGGGCCACGACTTCGGAATCTTCCTCGCGCACGCCCTCCTCGGCCGCCGGCGTGACGTCGTCGGCCAGAATCACCGGCCGCCCGGCCGTGAAATGTTCCATGATGACGCCCAGGATGGCGGGTTTTAGAAGGTACCATTCCCGGTCTTGCGCCTTGGTCACGGTCACGAAGTCCGATCCGAGGAACACGCCCGTCACCCCCTCGATGCGGAACAGTCGTTCGGCCAGGGGTGACGCCGAGGCCCCCTCCGGGTCCCGGAAATCCGCCGTCGCCGCGCCCAAGACTTCGCGTCCGGGAAGGAATTTGAGCGTTGCCGGGTTGGGCGTCTGTTCGGTCTGGATGAACATGTCACCTGGCTCCCGCCGTTGAAATCTGCATTGTGATCATGTGGTTCGGCGAAGCGATCACGTCAAGGCTAGCACGTCCGGCCGGAAAAGTCGTCGCTCCGCAGGCTGGGCCGGCCACTCGGGCAATTCAAGCAATTCTGTCGACTTCTTCGTCGCTCAAGTGGCCCGGCACGATGGTCACCGGCACCCGCAGCTTGCCGACGAACTTGCCGGTGAGCGCCGAGACCAAGGGGCCCGGCCCGCGGGGGCCGGTGTCGGCGGCCAGTACCAAAATCGAGATAGAAGGCTCCTCGTCGATCAAGTCCATCAATTGGCTGCGCCGCGAGCCTTCGCGCAGATAGAGGACCGGGAGCGACCCGGTCTGCTCCGACACCTGCGTCGCACAGCGTTGCAGGATCTGCTCGCCCTCGCTGCGCGCTTCCTCGCGCATCAGGTCGCCGACGGACATCCAATGCTGGAATTCCGAGCTTTCGACCACGTAGAGCAGCGCGACGCGACCCTCGGTATGGGCGGCGCGCCGGCAAGCGTACCGCAGCGCCACCCTCATCTCGTCCGTGTCGTCGACCACCACCAGGAAGACGCGGTCGTCCTTACTTTCGGTGGCGGTTTCGGTTTCAGCCATGGACTGCTCAGTGTCGTCGGAACGCTACATGGGCCAGCCATCCTGCCACCAGAGCGACAAGGATCGCAATCAGCCCGTATAGGGCGGAGTAATTGTGCGCAAAATCAAAGACTTCCGCCTCAACCCCGATTTTGCCGACGATGAGCGGCGTGGTCTGGGCGCTGACAACCCGTCCGTCCCGCAGGAGGTAGACCTCGATTTGATAAGTGCCCGTCGGCACGTTGGCCGGGAACTCCACGAGGGTGCGGAACAGGCTTTCTCCCAGGAAGATGACCTGCCCGACCTCCTTGCCGTAATGGCCCAGCCTTTGCTTGTTGCGGATCAGGGCGTCGCGCCAGTTGCGGGCGATATTGGGCGACGCCTTGGCGGGCGGCAGCGGCAGGTTGAGCCGCTCCACGCCGATCTCGAGGCGAGACAGCACCACGTCGCTGGCCACCTCGTCCAGCGTGCGGGAGCTGGCGACCGAATAGAAACTCGGAACGCGATCGAAGGTCATCGCCGCCGTGTTGACCCAGATCCCGGCGATATTGCTCTTGCGGTGCATGACCACCTCCTGCGGCGGTCCCCAGACGATCACCACCACGTCGCCCGGCTCGTCGATCGCCCCGAACAGCAGAACGTCGGTCCCGGCAAACCCGGTGGTGATCGCCACTAGGTGCTTCGACAGGTCCGCGACCAGCGGCGCCGCCCTGAGGGGACCCGCGATCGCCAAACCGAGAGCGAGGAGGGCCGCCAAGCCGCAGATGCCGGTAGCGGCGAACCTGCCATGTCGGCCGTCTCGCCTCATTCGTTGAGCCCGAGAGAGTAGATGTCGACCGGCGTGATGGTCAGGTCGTAGCCCAGTTTGGCACAGACTGCCAAAACCATGATGGCGAGCAGGATGCGCAATTGCTCGCCGCGCAGCAGCACGCTGGCCTTGGCGCCCAGCTGCGCCCCGATCACCGCGCCGGCCAGCAGCAGCAGGGCGAGCACCACGTCGACGGTTTGGTTGGCATAGGCCTGGAGGAAGGTGACGTTGGCGGTGACGAAGATGATCTGAAAGAGCGACGTGCCGACCACCACCGACGTCGGCATGCCCAAGAGGTAGATCATGGCCGGCACCATGATAAAGCCGCCGCCCACACCCATGATCGCGGCCAGGATGCCGACCAGGAACCCGACCCCGAGCGGCAGCAGCGCGGAGATGTAGAGCTTGGAGCGGCGAAACCGCATCTTGAACGGCAGGCCGTGCACCCAGGTGTGCTTGTGCAGCTTGGCCCGGCTGGTGCCGGCGGTGCGCCGGCGCCGCATGGCCCGCAGGCTCTCGACGAACATGAGGCTGCCGATAATGCCCAGGAAGGTCACGTAGGACAGCGAGATGACCAAATCGATCTGACCGACCGACCGCAGGACGGCGAACAGCCAGACGCCGAAGGTCGAGCCCAGGAGGCCGCCGATCAGCAGGACGGATCCCATCTTGAAGTCGACGTTGCCCCGCTGCCAATGGGCGAGCACGCCGGAGACCGAAGAGGCGACGATCTGGTTGGCCTCGGTGCCGACGGCGACCGGAGGTGGCACGCCGATGAAGATCAGCGCGGGCGTCATGAGGAAGCCCCCGCCCACCCCGAAGAGGCCGGAGAGGAATCCGATGAGACCGCCCAGCCCGAGCAGCAGGAAGGCGTCGAGCGATATCTCGGCGATCGGCAGGTAGATCTGCATGTTACGGCGCTCGGAACCCGACGGCCGGGTGTGGATCAACAGGACCGAGCCGGCCCCGACGATAACAGACCGGGCTGTCGGACTGGCGCACCAGGGAGACTCGGATAGCCGCAGCTTAGCGCCAACGTCAATCGGTGCAATGGCTTGGCGAGATTTAGCGGCGGATATTTGCCGATTGGCCAGACCCGTGGCGTCGGCGCCACGGTCGGCCGGTCTCAGGGGAGGATCAGGGGCGCAGGAACCCCACGATGTCGTGAACGTCCTCGAGAATCGGCCGGGTGATCTCGCGCGCCCGTTCCGCTCCCCTCCTGAGCACGCCGTCCACATGGGCGGCATCGCCGGTGAGGCGCTTCATCTCCGAGCCAATTGGGCCGAGAACGGTAACGGCGAGGTCGGTCAGCACTTCCTTGAACTGCGAGAACTGGGCGCCTTCAAATTCGGCGAGCACTTCCGACAAGGGACGGTTGGCCAGCGCCGCATAGATCCCGAGCAGGTTATAGGCCTCGGGCCGGGCCTGCTCGGCGTCCGCCGGGACCCGACCCTCGTCGTCAAGCACCTCGGGGCCCGGCAGCGGCTCCGGATCGGTGCGGGCCTTGCGGATCTTCTTGGCGATCGCATCGGCCTCGTCGGTCATGTTGATGCGGCTCATGTCCGACGGGTCGGACTTGCTCATCTTGTTGCGGCCGTCGCGCAGGCTCATCACCCGGGTGGCGGTGCCGAAGATCAGCGGCTCGGGGAGCGGAAAGAAGTCGGTGGCGTAGTCGTTGTTGAACTTCTGGGCGATGTCGCGGGTGAGCTCCAGATGTTGCTTCTGGTCCTCGCCCACCGGCACGTGGGTCGCCTTGTAGGCCAGGATGTCGGCGGCCATGAGGTTGGGATAGGCATAGAGGCCGACGCTGGCGTTCTCCTTGTGCTTGCCCGCCTTCTCCTTGAACTGGGTCATGCGGTTGAGCCAGCCGAGGCGGGCCACGCAGTTGAGCACCCAGGCGAGCTCGGCGTGGGCCGAGACCTGGCTCTGGTTGAAGATGATGCAGCCCTCGGGATGGACCCCGGCGGCGAGATAAGCAGCCGTGACCTCGCGGGTGTTGTGGGTCAGCTCGGCCGGGTCCTGCCACAGGGTGACGGCGTGAAGATCGACCACGCAATAGATGCAGTCGTAGTCCTGCTGGAGCGTGACGAAATTCCGGATTGCGCCCAGATAGTTGCCTAGGTGCAAATTGCCGGTGGGCTGAACGCCCGAAAAGATGCGCCCCATCGGCGGCTCTCCGTTGTGCAGGTTCCCGGCCTGGCGGCCGGAGCCTCAGAAGCCCAGCTTTACCGGCGGTCGCGCGGGGTTATCGCCGCTCCTCCCGCCCCGGTCAAGGGCGCCCCCCGCCCCCGCCTTTGCCGCGCTTGAAGCTCGCTAGAATCTCCTCGATGTCCACCGCCCGTACGAGGACGGCGAGCGCGCCGTAAAGCACGATCCCGCCGCCGACCAGCAGTGCCAGCCCGGCGATCTGGGTGGGCAGGGCTGCAAGGAACCAGTCGCTCATGACCTCCTGAGCGACCCAAAGGGCGACCGCCATGACGAGACTCGCGAGCGCGATGCGTGGCAGACGATCGCGCGAGCGCCGGTCGAGGGCGAAGAAGCCGCGGCGCCTCAGGCCCAACGCCAAGAGCCCCGTGTTGAGCCACATGGCAAGCGAGGTGGCGAGCGCCAAGCCGACATGCTTCAGGAGCCAGAACAGGCCGAGCCCCAGAACGATGTTGGCGGCGACGGAGACGAGCGTGAACTTGAACGGGGTCTTGGTGTCCTCCCGGGCGAAGAAGCCCGGCTGCAGCACCTTGACCAGGACGAAGGCGGGCAAACCGAGACCGAAGGCGGACAGGGCGGCCGCGGTGGCGTCGCTCGCCGCACGGCCGAATTGGCCGTGCTCGAACAGGACGGTGATGATCGGAAACGGCATCACGATCAGCGCGAGGGCGGCGGGCAGGGTCAGCAGCATGGCCAGCTCGAGGCCCCGGTTGAGGCTCGCCAGGGCGGCCTCCTCGTCCCCGCCGCGGATCTTGCGGGTCAGGTCCGGCAGAAGCACCACTCCCAGGCCGATGCCGATCAGCCCCAGCGGCAGCTGGTAAATCCGGTCGGCGAAGTAGAGATAGGAGACGGCGCCGGCCTGAAACGAGGCAATGATTGTCGCCACCAGGAGGTTCACCTGCATGGCGCCGGCGGACAGGATTCCGGGAACCATTAGGCTTAGCAGTCGCTTGATTCTCGGCGTGAGCCGTGGCCTTGGCAGCCGCAGGCTCATGCCGGCGCGCGCCGCAGCCCAGTGGAGCAGGAGGAATTGCGCGATGCCGGCCGCCGCCACCGTCCAAGCCATGACAGGACCGGGAGCGCCCGTGAGCGGGACGACGACGGCCAGTGCGGGGATGAAGAAGACGTTGAGCAAAACCGGTGCCGCCGCCGCGGCGGCGAAACGGTAGAGCGAATTCAAGATGCCGCCCAACAGCGCCGCCAGGGCTATGAAGAGAAGGTAGGGAAATGTGATGCGGCTGAGCTCGACCGTGAGCGCGAACTTCTCCGGATCGTCTGCGAAGCCGGGCGCAAGGACGAGAACGACCCATGGCATGGCGGCCATGGCGGCGGCCGTCAGGGCGAGCAGACTGGTCAGCAGGACCGCCAGCGCCTGTTCGGCGAAGGCCTTGGCCGCGGCCTCGCCGCCCTCTTCCAAACGGCCGGCGAAGAGGGGCAC
>CALJXB010000228.1 GCA_937974415.1 uncultured Kiloniellales bacterium | reverse complement strand
CAAAGGTGAGGCTGACCGCCAGGCCGGCGTCGTTGATTCCGTCGAGCACGCCCCACAGGCAGTCGACCATGGCCAGCACCGTTCGCCCGTTCCAGCGGCTTTTCAGGATCAGGCCTTCGCAGAGCCCTGGGCTATAGTCGTAATTGCGCACCAGCATGGGCTCTTTGCCCGGCCAGACCACCTGGCTGCAGCCGGTGAGGTAGGCCGGTGGCCGGTAGAGGTTGAGAAAGCGAGCCTCCAGGTCGAGCCCGCCCGCCAGCTCGCAAAGCCGCTCGTAGGTCGGCAGCAGCTCCGGCATGTAGCGCTTGAGCTTGGTCAGGCCCTCGAGATAGGTCGGCCGCTCCTCGATGCCTTCGCTCAGGAACCACTGGCGGTAGGCCGGCCAGTGCTCGGCAAAGAGATCGCGCCACTTATCGCCCGGTTCGTCCTCCGCGACGGCGCGGAACAGCAGCTCCATGAAGGCCTATCCGATCAGAGAAGCTTGAAGGCGCCGGGCTGCAGCGTCGGCAGGGGCGCCGCTTCCCGGGCAAACATCTGCCGCGCCTTGAAGTGCCTGCGGATGCCCTTGATCAGAGTCTTGGCCCTGTCGTTGAGCCGGAAGTTTTTGGTCATGAGGCGCCCGCGGGTCACCAGAATGCCCAGATCCGCGCCCTCGTAGCGGTAGTCGCCCGGCCCGCTGATGCGCAGGAAGAAGGCCTCGTCCTCGCTTTCCACGGCGCGGCGGTGATAGTCGAAGCGCTCGTAGTTCAGCCGGCCCCGGCCGTCGAGGCGATAGATACCGCTTTCCGGCGCCTCGGCGATGATGTCGACTGTGTCCCGGGTGTGCTTGATCACCAGCTGGCTCCAGCCGTCGACGTTGTCCGGATCGGCCCAGCGGTCGTTGAGCGCCTCCACATCGAGCTCGAAGTCGACGTTGGAGAACTCGAGCAGGTGGAACAGGAACAAGGGCGCATCGGCGTGGGCGAAGGCCGCGTGGTTGGTCATGGAGCTGGCCCCGGTGACCCGCGGGTTCAACTCGCCCAGCCACATCTCGCCGGTATCCTCGTCGATCAGGAAGTCGAGCTCGAAGTAACCGCGGTAGCCCTCCGCACGAAGCTGCTCGCCGAAGCGGAAGGTGAGATCCCGGGCTTGGTCGCGCAGCTTGGGCGTGAAGGCATCGGCAAAGATCTCGTTGCCGGCCCAGCCACCCTTATAGGGCGTCAGTTCCTTGAAGCCGACGATCTCGGTCATCAGCGGCCCGACGATGGTGCCGGCCTTGGTGGTGCAGGCCTCGATCGCCGCCTGGCGGCACTTGATCCGCTTCATGATCTTCACTTCACCCTGGCCGACGATCTCGTCGGCGTGGCGTTTCCAGTCGCTTTCGCCGGAGATGAAGAAGGTGGTATGGCCGGAATCGCCGAAGGCGGTCTGCAGCACCAGGTCCGGGCCCAGCTTTTTCGAGACCTTGCGCATCTCTTCGTAGCTTGAGAGCTCGGCTAGCACGTTGGGCACGCTGGGCACACCCGCCTTGTCGCCGATGCGCACCGTCTCGATCTTGTTGTCGAGGGCGGTGCGCAGCTTGGCCTTGGGGAACCAAACTTGCATGCCGGCGGAACGGGCGAGCTTCTCGGTCGTGGCGTCGAACATGAGGAAGGTCGACTTGGACCGGCCGCCGCGCTTCTTGATGAAGTCCAGCACTTCCTTGTGCTGCAGCAGGTAGTTATTGATGTCCTCGATGCTCTCGAATTCGGGATGGGGGCCCGGCGAGGGCACGAAGGTGTTGGGATGGCGCCCGTCGTAGCAGTCGATGTAGCAGATGTACTTGAAGTTGCGCACCCACTGGTCGATGCCGAGCAGGTTGAAGTTGGTCGCGCTGATGAAATAGATCGGCGTCTTGTTGCGGTGAAAATATCGCCGTATGTCGGAAATCCCGCTGAGTTTCCTCTGCCCTGCCCTGGCCATGGTCGTCCCCCTCTCCCCCGATTTGACTGTCGCAACCCCTAATTGCCGGGCCCCGCGCTCCCCTATTCCGCGGCGCTTCGTTCCGTCTTGAGCCCGTCGGCCAAGGGATCCGCGCCCAGGGCCGCCTCGGTAAACACCCGCAGGCCCAACTCCGGGCGATAGCCGTGGATCTCCTTGACGTCGAGCGCGCGCATGAAATCGAGGATTCCGCGGCTGATCACCTGGCCAGGCACAAGGATCGGGAAGCCCGGCGGATAGGGGATGATGAAGCTCGTCGAAACCACTTCCCGGCCGGCGTCGAGCGCCGCGTCCAGGCTGCCGTCGTCGAGGCCGAGATACTCGCAGGCCGCGTCGTCGTAAGCGAGGAAATAGGCCGCCCGGAGGTCGCCCTCCGGGGTGTCGCCCGTGGGATCCCGGCGGAAGGCATCGTGGAACCGGCTGAAATCGGGCAAGGGCGGCAGGTCCTCGGTGAGCGCCTTGACGCGCTTGTCCTGGATGCGCCGCTCCGGCGGACTGGCGTCCTCGAGGCGCTCGTCCAGCTCCTGAGCGATCTGCACCAACACCTCGATGAGATAGGCCGTCGAGCTGCGGGTCGTGCCGATGTTGGTCATGAACAGGACAGTGTTGCGCGAGGTCTTGTTGATCTGGATGCCGTACTTGTCCATCAGGACGTCGTTCTTGAAGGTATCGCCATCGAGCCCGGACCGCCCGACGCTCAGCGTCAGGCGCGTGGCATCCAGGGTAAACTCGTCCTGCGCCCAGGCTTCCCAGATATCGGTCCAGCCATGGTCCCGGTCGTAGTACGACTGAATGCCGGACTGGCGGAAGTCCTCCGGCACCAGATCGCCCACCGTGAGCATCCGGAAGTACTTGCTGAGTAAAGGGTGGGTGGCGATGCGCTCGCGCAGCACCATCGCCATCTCGACCTGCTTCTGCACCAGCTCGAAGCCCTCCAGCTCGACCTGTCGGCGGCCGACGTCGAGGGACGCCAGGATCTGATAGTTGGGCGACGTCGAGGTGTGGGTCATATAGGCCTCGTGGAAGGGCTCCTCGACCTTCGACTTGTAGTCCTGATCGTGGATATGGATCATCGAGCCCTGGCGCAGGGAGGTCAGCGTCTTGTGGGTCGACTGAGTGGCGTATACGCGGACCCGGACCTGGTCGGGATCCGGCATAAGGCTGCGGCCCAGCCAGGTCTCGTCGTCGTCGGGGTCGAGCCCGTCCATCTCCGCCTTGTAGGCCTCATGAGCCTCGCGGTAAGCGGCGCTGCGATAGCGCTCGCGCAACACCGCGGCGCAATGCATGGCGGTGCGCTGGCGGTAGGTGGGTGCGAAGCGGGCGAAGGCGAACCAGGCCTCGTCCCACAGGAACACCAGGTCTGGCTTGATGGCCAGGCACTCCTGCATGATCCGCTCCACATTGTAGACGATGCCGTCGAAGGTGCAGTTGGTGAGCAGCAGCATCTTCACCCGGTCGAGCTTGCCCGCCCGCTTCAGTTCAATGAGCCGGCGCTTGATCTCCTTCAGCGGTACCGCCCCGTACATGGAATAGGCGGTGAGCGGATAGGATTCGAGATAGGCCACCTCGGCGCCGCTCAGCACCATGCCGTAGTGGTGCGACTTGTGGCAGTCGCGGTCGACCAGGACGATATCGCCGGGCCGCACCAGGGCCTGCACGACGATCTTGTTGCAGGTCGAGGTGCCGTTGGTGGCGAAAAAGGTGCGCCGCGCC
>CALJXB010000227.1 GCA_937974415.1 uncultured Kiloniellales bacterium | reverse complement strand
GCTGGCGTTGCCTTGGGGGTCCATGTCGATCACCAGGACCCGCTTTTCGCACGCCGCGAGGGCCGTCGCCAGGTTGATGGCCGTGGTCGTCTTGCCGACTCCGCCCTTCTGATTGGCGACCGCCAAGACGCGCGCGCGCCTCGGAGGGCTCGCCCGCGTTGAGTCAAGATATTGTGGTTTCACGCCCGTGGACACCAATCAGAAGTATCGTGCCGGATGAATCGGAGCGACTCGGAACCTTCTCGACCGTCATCTTCCACACCTTGCGGGCCGCCGTCAATTCTTCCTCGACCTTTTTCCCCTTCAAAAAAACGCCCCGGGCGGGCCCGTGGCCGTTGGCGGCTTGTGCCGGGTCGAGGAAGCCGGCCGCCTCCTCCAACAGCTTGCCCAAGGGGGCGAAGGCGCGGGCCGTCACGGCGTCGGCTCGAAACCGCGGCAGCTGGTCGACCCGCAGGCCATGAATGTGGGCGTCGCTGCCGACCTCGCGGGCAACCTCCCGTAGGAACAGCACCTTGCGTTGGTCCGACTCGACAAGGTGAACGTCCCCCGCCCCCAGGATGGAGAGCACCATGCCGGGAAAGCCGCCGCCGCTGCCCAAATCGACGATCACCCGGCGGCGCCCTCCCGAGACGGCCGGCAAGAGGGGCAGAAGCTGAGCCGAATCGAACATGTGGCGGCGCCATAGATCGTGCAGCGAGTCCCGGCTCACCAGGTTCACGGCCTTGGTCCAGCGGATCAGGAGGTCGGCGTAGCCCTCGAGCCGGGCCAGTGTTTCACGTGAAACACCGGTCTCCTTCCGAAACGCCTCCGGGGTCATCAGGGGGGTCTTCTGTGGGGGTTTCTTTGATCGGGGCACCGGGCACCTCCCTCCTACGTGCGTCAGGTCTCCGACAGGCTCAGGCGGCGCGCCCGGGCTCTGTAACGCGCCGCACGTAACGCAGCAGGGTCACCGTGGCGGCCGGCGTGATCCCGGAGAGTCGTGCCGCCGCCCCCAAGGTGGCCGGGCGTGCCTGCAGGAGGACCTGCCTCGCCTCGTTCGACAGCCCCGGGATCGCGGCGTAATCCAGGTCCGCCGGCAAAACCAGGGCCTCGTCGCGCCGGAACGCTTGAATGTCGGCTTCCTGGCGCTCCAGATAGCCGGCATAGCGGGCATCGGTTTCGATCTGCTCGACCGCCTCGGCCGGAAGCTCCCCCAGGGCCGGCCACAGGGCGCACAGGCGAGCCAGGTCCACCTCGGGATAGCGCAGCAAATCGAAGGCGCTGCGCCGCACCCCGTCCCGGTTGATGGCAATCCCTTTCGCGCGCGCCTCGTCTGGTGTCGCGCTCAGGCGCTCGACCAGAGCGCGGGCCCGTTCCAGGGCCGCCGCCTTGGCGGCGAACCGTTTCGCCCGCGCGGGGCCGATACAGCCGACCTCCCGCCCCCGCGGCGTCAAGCGGAGATCGGCGTTGTCGCTGCGCAGGCGCAGGCGGTATTCCGCCCGGCTGGTGAACATGCGATAGGGCTCGCTCACGCCGCGGGTCACCAGGTCATCGATCATGACCCCGATGTAGGCCTCGGTGCGGTCCAGCCAGAACCCCTCCTGCCCCTGCAGGCCGGGAATTCCCGCCTTTCCGGCCGTCAGCGCGGCGTTGATCCCGGCCATCAGGCCCTGGGCGGCGGCCTCCTCGTAGCCGGTGGTGCCGTTGATCTGTCCGGCCAAGAACAATCCCGGAATCCGTCGGGTCTCCAGGGTCCGATCGAGCTCGCGGGGATCCACATAGTCGTACTCGATGGCGTAGCCGGGCCGCAGCATGACGGCCCGCTCGAGGCCGGGGATCGTCTTCAGGAGCGCCGCCTGGACCGATTCCGGCAGCGAAGTGGAGATTCCGTTGGGATAGACCGTCGGATCGTCGAGTCCCTCGGGCTCCAGGAAGATCTGATGCCGGGTACGGTCGCGGAATCGCACGATCTTGTCCTCGATGGAGGGGCAGTAGCGCGGCCCGCTGCTTTCGATCTGGCCGGAATAGATCGGCGAGCGGTGCAGATTTGCTTCGATCAGAGCATGGCCTTCAGGCGTGGTGTGCGTGATGAAGCAGTCAATCTGGTCCTGGGCGATAGTCTCGGTCAGGGTGGAAAACGGCGTCGGCGGATCGTCACCTTTTTGGACCGTGAGGCCGGCGGTTTCGATGGTCCGGCCGTCCAGACGCGGCGGCGTCCCGGTCTTCAGCCGCCCAAGCCTAAAGCCTTGACAAGCCAGGGTTTCTGCCAGGCCGACCGCCGGCGCCTCGCCGGCCCGGCCGGCCGGAACCCGGGTCTCTCCGATGTGGATCAGCCCGCGCAGGAAGGTGCCGGTCGTCAACACGACGGCGCCGGCCGAAAGAGCGGCGCCGTCCCCGGTCACAATGCCGCCACAGCGCCCGGTCTCGTCAAGGATGAGGTCCTCGACGGGCGCCGCCAGGATCTCCAAGCCCGCGGTTTCGGCCAAGAGATCGGCCATGGCCCGGCGGTAGAGCTTGCGATCGGCTTGGGCCCGGGGCCCGCGCACCGCCGGGCCCTTGCTGCGGTTGAGGACCTGAAACTGGATGCCGGCGCGATCGATGGCGCGGGCCATGAGGCCGTCAAGGGCGTCGATCTCGCGCACCAGGTGGCCCTTGCCCAGCCCGCCGATGGCCGGATTGCACGACATGGCGCCGATGGTGTCCACCCGGTGGGTCGCCAGGAGGGTGCGCGCGCCCATGCGCGCCGCCGCGGCCGCGGCCTCGCAGCCCGCGTGCCCGCCCCCGACGACGATGACATCCCATGTCTTTGCGGTCTTTGGCATGGCGGAACTCTTAGGCGAAGCCCTGTCTCAAGTCAAAGATCGGGTCATGTTCCCGGCTTGAGCGGTGTTTCACGTGAAACATTCGCCGCACCTTGGTCCCGGGCGTCGTCGACTCGGGCGGCCGCCAGGGTCTCACTTGCCGATGCAGAATTCCTTAAAAAGCACATCGAGCAGATCCTCCACGTCGACCCGGCCGGTGATCCGGCCCAGAGCGCGGATCGCCAGGCGCAGGTCCTCGGCCGCCAGCGCGACGTCGTCCACCGTGAGGGCTCGGCCAAGACCGTCGCGGCAATCCTCGAGGGCCCGGCGATGGCGCACACGGGTGAGGACCGGCGCCGCGCCCGTCACGCCGAGGTCGGCGGTCACCCGGTCGCGCAAGTCGTCCACCAGGGCTGTGAGCCCGGTCCCCTCCCGAGCCGAGACGGCGAAGAGCGGCCGGCCGCGATGGAGCGGGGCCGTGGGCGCGGGCGCCAGGTCCGCTTTGTTCAGAACCACAACTGCCTGCTCGTCGATCAGGCCTTCGGCGTCGGGATCCAGATTCGGCCAGTCGCCAAGATCCGCCACGACCAGTTTCAGGTCGGCCCCTTCGGCCCGGGCCCGGGCCCGGCGCATGCCCTCGGCCTCGACGGCGCCGCCCCCGGCCGCCGTCAGCTCGTCGCGCAGCCCGGCGGTGTCCACCAACGTGACCGGGTAGCCGCCGAGATCGAGATGAACCTCGATCGCGTCGCGGGTCGTGCCCGCCGTCTCCGCGACGATCGCCACGTCCCTATCGGCCAGGGCGTTCAGCAGGCTGGACTTGCCGACATTGGGCGGGCCGACGATCGCGATGTGATAGCCATGACGCAGGCGCTCGCCCAACGGCGCTTCTTTAAGGTATTGAGAAATATCGGTTTTCGCATGCGACATGAGGGCCTTGGCCTGGGCCCAGCCGTCGGGCGGCAGGTCCTCGTCGGGAAAATCGATCGCCGCCTCCAACTGGGCCAAGGCCGAGAGCAGCCGGTGCCGCCAGTGCTCGGTCAGGTCCGAAAGGGCGCCGCGCATCTGGCGCAAGGCCTGGCGGCGCTGGGCCTCGGTCTCGGCGGCGATCAGGTCAGCCAGGCCTTCGACCTCGCTCAGGTCCAGCTTGCCATGGTCGAAGGCGCGGCGGGTGAACTCGCCCGGCTCGGCCGGCCGCAGGCCGTCCCGCCCGGCCAAGGCTTCGAGGGCCGCCCGCACCACGACCGGGCCGCCGTGCAGGTGGAGCTCAGCCACGTCCTCGCCGGTGAAGCTGTGGGGTTTCGGAAACCAGAGGACCAAGGCCCGGTCGATCGCCTCGCCATCCTCCGGCGACCGCAAATCGGCCAGCACGGCCCGCCGGGCCTCGAGGTCGGCGGGCCCGCCCAAGGCCGCCAGCGCGGTGCGCGACTTCGGGCCCGAGATACGGACGACGGCGACGCCGGATCGGCCGGGCGCGGTGGACAAGGCGAATATGGTGTCGGGACCGCTCACGCCGTCACTGTCGATCTGGCGGCCGGGCGCCAAGTTCCGCCTGACCCGTTCTCCGCATGAAGAATTTCGCCCTTAGTCCTACCGCCAACATGTCACTTGGCTGGCGCGCCCTTGTCGCTCGGCTGGAGCATCAACCGCTCGACCCGCCCGCCGTTCACCACATGGGTCTTCAGGATCTCGTCCACATCCGCTCGGCTCCGATAGGCGTACCAGACACCCTCCGGATAGATGACCATGGTAGGTCCTAATTCACACCGGTCGAGACACCCCGATGCATTTATGCGCACTTGGCGCAGTTTGAGTTCTTTTGCGCGTGCCTTCATGTAGTCCCGCAGGTCTTGCGCGTCCTTGGCCAGGCAGCAGCCCCGGGGATGGTCCGCCGGCCGCTCGTTGACGCAGCAGAAGACATGCACTCGGTAGTAGTGCGGCGGATCCTCAGTTGCTCCGGTGTCTTGCCTGGCGCTCCTGTCGGCGTCCATCGGCCCCTACTCCTTATCGCCAGAGGATTTCCCGCCCGAAGATTTTCCGCGCGCGGCACTGCCCATCTGGGACCAGAACTGCCGCTGAAACTCCTCCCAGCCCTGGAATCCACCAGCCAGTCCACCCGGCATCCAAGCCTTCATGAGCGCCTCCGGATCCATGGACTTGAGGCCATCCTGGAGGCGTTCTTCGAGCTCCTTCATCATGGCGTCTTGCAGGGGAGCCACCTCGGGCAGGCCCATGAAGGCCCGGGCCTCCTGGGGCGTGCAGTCGATGTTGATCTTGATTTTCATGGCGCTTGGGTCCGTAACGTAGAGTCCGCACAGGCTTTGGGGTTGAGCCAGCCCCGCCGGCCGCCCCATATAGAGGCCAGAACCTACACGCCCCCTCCGGTTGACCGCAACGGTCTCGGTGCAGCATCCGGCGCGCGCGGATAAGCGAGGTCGCGAAATTCATGCTGCAAAACCGCCTGGCCGAAGAGACCAGCCCCTACCTCCTGCAACACAAAGAGAATCCGGTTGCCTGGCAGCCCTGGGGCGAGGCCGCCTTCGACCAGGCCAGCAAGGATAGCAAGCCGATCCTGCTGTCGGTCGGCTACGCCGCCTGTCACTGGTGCCATGTCATGGCCCACGAGTGCTTCGAGTCGCCCGAGATCGCGGGCCTGATGAACGAGCTCTTCGTCAACATCAAGGTCGACCGGGAAGAACGGCCCGACGTCGACACGATCTATCAGACCGCCCTGGCGCTGCTCGGCCAGCAGGGCGGCTGGCCCCTAACCATGTTCTTGACCCCCGAGGGCGAACCCTTCTGGGGCGGCACCTATTTTCCGCCCACCGCACGCTTCGGGCGCCCGGGATTCCCCGACGTCCTCAGGAGCGTCGACCAGGCCCACCGGGACAAGCCCGACTCCGTAGCCAAGAACGTCTCGGCGCTGAAGGAGGCGCTTGCCAAGCTGTCCCAAAACCAACCCGGCGAAATGATCCCCCTCGACGCCATCGATCGGGCGGCCCAGGCCCTGGCGCGGGAGATCGACCCTTTTTTCGGCGGCCTGGGCGGCGCGCCCAAGTTCCCGCAACCGACCATCCTCAAGCTGTTGTGGCAGGCCTGGAAGCGGACCAAACAGGAGCCTTTCCGCACCGCCGTCGACCTCACCCTCACTCAGATGTGCCAGGGCGGCATCTACGACCACCTCGGCGGCGGCTTCGCCCGCTATTCCGTCGACGAGCGCTGGCTTGTGCCGCATTTCGAGAAGATGCTCTACGACAACGCCCAGATGATCGACCTCCTGACCTGGGCCTGGCAGGACGATCGGAACCCGCTTTACGAGCAACGGGTGCGCGAGACCGTCGCCTGGACCTTGCGGGAAATGTTGGCCGCGACGGGCCCCATAGCCCCGGGCAGCGACCCTGGGGACCCCGCCGAAGACGCCCGCTGCGGGGCCTTCGCCAGCACCCTAGACGCCGACAGCGAGGGCGAAGAAGGCCGCTTCTACGTCTGGAGCGCCGCCGAGGTCTCCCAGCTGCTTGGTGACGATTCGGACGCTTTTTCAAAGACATACGATGTCACCTCCGGGGGAAATTGGGAAGGCAAGACGATCCTAAACCGGTCGGCCAAGCTAGAGCTGAGCGATCCCGCAACCGAGGCACAGTTGGTTGAACAAAGGGCCGTTCTCTTCGCCGAACGCGCGAAGCGCGTCTGGCCCGGCTGGGACGACAAGGTGCTCGCCGACTGGAACGGCCTGATGATCGCGGCGCTGGCCCGCGCCGCCCCCGTCTTCGACGAGCCCAACTGGCTCGCCGCCGCCGAGCGGGCCTTCGCCTTCGTCGCGGAGACCCTTTGCGTCGACGGGCGCCTGAACCACTCGTGGCGCCATGGCGTCTTGAAGCATCCCGCGACGCTGGACGACTACGCCCTCATGTGCGATGCGGCCCTGGCGCTCCACCAGGCGACCGGCCGGCGGGCCTATCTCGCCCAGGCCGAGGCCTGGCTGGAGACCGTGGAGCGGCATTATGCCGATTCGGCCGGCGGCGGCTATTTCCTCACCGCCGACGACACCCGGCAGCTGATCGTGAGGACCAAGACCGCCCACGACAACGCCACGCCGGCCGGCAACGGCATCCTGGCGGGCGTCTTCGCCCGACTCTACTACCTCACCGGCAAGGAGAGCTACCGGGCGCGCGCCGAATCGCTGGTCTCGGCCTTCTCCGGCGAGCTCAATCGCTACTTTTCCTCCTTCGCCAGCCTGATCAACGCCAGCGAGCTGCTGCAAAGCGCGGTTCAGCTGGTCGTCATCGGCCCGCCGGAAGACCCGGCTGCAGAGGCCCTCATTCGGGCGGCTCACGGCCGTTCGCTGCCGCTGCTGGTCCTGCAACGCATCGCCCCGGACGAGGCCCTGCCGGCGTCGCACCCGGCGGCCGGCAAGGGCATGCAGGACGGGCGGCCGACCGCCTACGTCTGCCGCGGCCCCACCTGCTCCCTGCCGATCACCGCGGCCGACGAGCTCGCCCAAGCGCTGGCGCCGTGAGCGAAGCCTTCTCAGACCCGCCGACGAGCGGCGCGCCGGTTCGCAGTTTGCGGATCGAGAGCCCGGCCGGCCCTTTGATGCTGCGGGAATCCGATGGCGCGATTACCCGGCTTCACTGGATGAAGTCGTCCGCCACACAGGAGACACCGGAATCCGGCGCGGCCTCGCCGCTCCTGGCCGAGGCCGCCCGGCAACTGGACGCCTATTTCGCCGGCGGGCGGCGGGACTTCGATCTGCC
>CALJXB010000226.1 GCA_937974415.1 uncultured Kiloniellales bacterium | reverse complement strand
CGTCTTGTCGATCACCAGGACGTCGCCGCCGCCACCCTGGCCCTTCGCCTCCAGCTGGGCCGCCAGATGCCAGGCCGTGGACAGGCCGTGAATGCCGGCACCGATCACCACATACTTCGCGCTTGATGGTAACGCCATCTCAGCCTCTCTCCTTGCAACTCACCCCGTCCCCTGTCGCTCGCGAACCCACGAGGACGGATCGTTCTAGCACGTCGTTTCGATCACGCACATACCATGCCTGGGGTCCGAGCCGACGCTTCGGCCGTCAGCCGCACCCGGATCTAGTGGTGCAGATAGGTCTCGCCGGCGGCTTGCTTCTCCAGGTTCTCCCGGGAGGCGTGCTTCTCCTTCTCCTCCCGGTAGGTGTCGCTCTCGAACTTGACCTGCCAAAAGTGCCAGGCGAGCCAGAGCACGACGGCGGCGATGAACATGATCCCTTCGGCGCCGACCCAGGGATAGATCGGTCCGACCTGGCCCAGGTCCGTCGCCCAGGTTTCGACTGGGGTCGTTGACATGATTAGCTCTCCCTTTGCTCTTAGCTTGCGTGTTGCAGTTCGGTCTCTGCGACCTCGCGGTCCCTCACCGCATGCTCTTCCATGGACCCGAAGTCGAGGCCGAGAATCTCGATCTCCTTCGGGATCCGCAAGACGCCGGCGCCTTGCAGGATCTTGGAGACGATCCAGGCCGGGATGAAGCCGAGCACCCAGAACATGATGATGGCGCCGGCGAACTGGCCCCACGGGCTGATCGACGCATAACCTTCGAAGCCCGACGAGGGATGGCCCCACAGCACGAAGCCGGCGATGACAAGGCCCCAGAAGCCGGCGTAGCCATGCACCGCCACGGCGCCCACGGCGTCGTCGATCTTGAAGCGGTTCTCGACCCAGAAGTGCATCTTGTAGGCGATCCAGGTGCCGATGGCACCGATGATGAGCGCTTGGTAGGGGTAATAGAGGTCATTGCCGGCCGAGGCGGTGATGACGCCGGCAAGGCCGCCCGAGTAGGTCCAGAAGGCATCGCCCTTGGAGACCATATAGCCCATCATGAGGCCGCCGGACAGCGACATGAGGAAGTTGACCGTGATCCCTGAAAGGGTCGTCGGAGTCAGGTAGATCGTGGTCGCTGTGAACACCGCGCCCTGGGCGCCGATGTCGCCCGCGGCGATAATCGGCACGTTGCAGGCCACGTAGAAGCCCCAGAAGCCGGTGTAGATAAGGAACAGCCCGACGCACACCATCCAGGGATTGTGCGGCCGGATGTCGCGCGGCGTGCCGTCGAGGGCGAACTTGGCCAGGCGTGGCCCAAGAACGACCAGCACGCCAAGCGCGAAGCCGCCGGACACGGCGTGGATCACGCCCGAAGCGTAGGCGTCGTGATAGCCCAGCAGCTTCACCATCCAGCCGTCCCAGTGCCAGCCCCACGCGGCGTCGATGATCCAGGTCCCCGAGCCGAGTACGATGGCGAGGATCCAGAACGCCGTCTTGCGGATGCGCTCGATGACGGCGCCCGAAACGATCGACGCCGCGGTCCACGAGAACAGCAGGAAGGCGGCCCAGAAGACGCCGTTGATCCGCGACCAGAACGCCGTGTCGTCGGCTGTGATGGCGTCGCTCACCGGTGGGCCGCCGAGGTGCGGGCCCATGAGCTCGCTCCACGGCACCGCCGACGGGGCGTCGATCAGCCCCAGGCCCTTATAAATGAAGGGCCCGTTGGGAAAGGCGAAGTAGATCCACCAGCCGAAGAAGATGAAGGTGATGGTGACCAGCGGGATCAGCATGGTGTTCTTCAGCAGGGTGTGCATGTGTTTCTTGGCGCGGCTGGCGCCAACCTCGTACATGCAGAATCCCACGTGGATCAGGAACATGAGCGGGATCGTCGCCCAGTAGTAGAACTCCGTGAAGATGACGATTAAGGCTCCGATTTCGGAATCCATTTTGCCCTCCCAGCTATGACGCCCTGTTTGACCGCCCTCGCCGGCGCCATGGGCCGCGCGTTCGCGCGACATCTGGCCTCGATCACCCGCGAAAGCCCCGAGCAGTCCGGAAGGCAGTTACCCATATTGAGATCCGAAATGGAACCAAAATTTTCAACTGGCACCAAACTGGTACTTCTTTGGTCACCAATCCACCTGAGCATTGGTCCTAAACCAAGGGCCTGGCCAGAGGCGCTCGTGAAAGACCGTCAATGGCCGTCAATGGTCGGCCGACCGTGATGATTGGCCCATGTAGGCCGCAATGCGGGGGCTTGCGGAACACTCGATAGGCCCCAGCGGGGGCGGCGTCGGTCGGCGGGGCGGGGTTGGGACACCAATGCGCCGCCGGCGCAGCCAACCGCGACGGTATGCTTTCCGACGGGCGAGCCAATGTGTCTTAGGTCTGGAGTCTGATTGGTATAGTTTCGGTTGATACCCGGTTTCCCGCGCTTTGGGATCCAGGGCCGGCGATGGCGAGCGGGCGATGCTGTCGGGCCGAATTCGGGTGGGCAAATTGACGCGGGGGCCCCGATCGCGGTTTCATCGGCCGTTTCCCGCGCCGGCACGGGCGGGCGCGGGAGATCGGGCCTCGAGGCCATGGGCGAAATGCTCTATGAGAGAACCTGAGCCCGAACGGCCAGGGCAGCCGGCGCCTTGGCGGGGGCCGGCCTCAGGCGGCCTCGTGCAGGCCCGCTTCGTCGATGACGAGGGCGAGGGTCTCGATTTTCTGCAACGGCGCCATGAGGTGAACGCCCGAGACGCCGGGGATGGTCCTGAGCCCCTGGATCATCTCGATGGCGATGCGCCGGCCTTCGGCGGCCGGATCCTCGGCCTGCTCCAGGCGTGCGATCACCGCGTCGGGCACGCTGACGCCGAACAGGTTGTCGCGCATCCAACGGGCCGAGCGGGCGCTGGCGATCGGCCCAACGCCGACGATGAAGGCGAGGCGATCGGTCACGCCGAATTCGCGCAGCCGGGCGAAATAGCGTTCGGCCATGTCCAGGTCGAAGCAGAACTGGGTTTGGACGAAATCGGCCCCGGCGGCGGCCTTGGCCTCCAGCCCAGTGGGCCGCCAGTCCGCTTCGGGGTCGCGCGGCGTGTCGGCGGCGCCGATGAAGAAATGGGGCGGCGGCTCGATCCGGCGCTCCGACGGCAGCATGGCCTCGTCGCGCATCTGCCGGGCCAGCGCCATGACGGCGCGGGAGTCGAGATCGTAGACCGGCGCGGCCTCGGGCTGGTCGCCGCCGGCCGGCTCGTCGCCATGCAGGATTAGGAGGTTGCTGACGCCCTGGGCAGCGGCACCCAGAAGGTCGCAGGCGAGCGCGATGCGGTTGCGGTCGCGGCAGGTGACCTGCAGCACCGGCTCCATGCCGTTGCCGGCCAGGATTGCGGCGGCGGCGAAGCTCGACATGGCGGCGCTCGCGCCGGCCGCATCGGTCACGTTGACCGCGTCGACCCGGCCCCTGAGCGGCGCCGCCTTGGCCAGCAGGGCCCCGGCATCGGCGGAAAGCGGGGGCGTCACCTCTGCCGTGACCACGAACTCGCCGGCCGACAATCTCCGCTGTAATTGGCTCTTCGCGGCCATCGCCCTGCCTCTTTCCGTTGATTCTTGCACTTTTCCCGGCAGGCCGGCTCTCGCGGAGCCCGGCCGAACGCCCCGGCTTGCTAGCGGAAAATCCGTGGCCGGACAACGACTAACTGCGATTTTCCCGGCGGTCGGGGGCTTCGGGCGCCCGATCGGCCGGCGCCGGGGCCAGCGGCCCTCGGCGCCCATATTTACAGTTGCGGCGCCCGGCGGATCGTCACCTTGGTAAGGTCTCGTTAACCATAGACTCCTATTCTGCA
Source organism: uncultured Kiloniellales bacterium (assembly GCA_937974415.1). GTDB lineage: Bacteria > Pseudomonadota > Alphaproteobacteria > Kiloniellales > JAKSDN01 > CALJXB01. The sequence goes on along the minus strand of CALJXB010000226.1, from coordinate 619 downwards.
CTATCCGCTGCCCCCCAGGACCTTGGCGCCCTCCGGAGTTCCCAGCGGCGCCCCATGGCAACGGACCGCTGCGCGGTGGCGCGGTGCGCTCTTAGGAGACCCACCATGGATCGCTCGGCTTCCCTGGCCCGGCACCTGGACCTTCAGCAGGAGACGTCGCCGGACGATCCGCCCGGCGGCAGCCCTTCGGGGCAAGATCACGCAGAGATGGACCGCCAAGGGGCCCAGCATTTCGCCTGGATACTGGCGAGCACACCGCTGACCGGGGCGCAGCGTTATAAATACCTGCTGCTCCTGCGGTTCGGCCTCATCAACTTGATCGGCCTCAGCTTCCTGGCGCTGGCCCAAGTGCACGGCTGGGTGGCCATGGCGCTATCGGCCGACCATACCCATCTGGTGGCGGTGATCTTCCTGGTCTTTCTGGTGGGCCTCGGCGTCTGCGCCTACCGCATCACCCAAACCAGCCGCGAGCTCAACCGCGCCAAGCCCTTCGACCCCCTGGTTCCCTCCCTGGCGGCCGAGTTTCTCGCCAAATCCCGCGGCCGCAGCGGCGAGAGCCGGGCCATTCTGATCTCGACCCTGCGCCTCAAGCTGACCCAGCGCATCGCGGTCGTCCGCC
>CALJXB010000225.1 GCA_937974415.1 uncultured Kiloniellales bacterium | reverse complement strand
TGGCCAGCGTGCTCTCCGAGGAGCGCGCCGACATCATGCGCCAGATCCAGGAGCGCGTGAACACTCAGGCCCAGCGGTTCGGTATCGCCATCGTCGATGTCCGCCTGCGGCGTGCCGATCTGCCCCAACAGGCCAGCGAATCGGTGTACGATCGTATGCGTTCCGAGCGCGTACGCGAGGCCAAGGAGTTCCGCGCCCAGGGCTTCGAGCAGGCCCAGCGCATCAAGGCCGGCGCCGACCGCGAGTCCACGGTGATCCGCGCCGAAGCGGAGCGCGAAGCCGAGATCCGACGCGGCGAGGGCGAAGGCGAGCGCACCCGGATCCTCAACGACGCCTATGGCCAAGACGCCGAGTTCTTCAGCTTCTACCGCTCGATGCAGGCCTATGAGCGCTCGCTTTCCGAGGGAACCTACATGGTATTGTCGCCGGACAGCGAGTTCTTCAATTTCTTCGGCACGGCGAGCAACCCGGCAAAGCCGGCGAACGGCGAGTGAGGTGACCGCCGGATTCCGCCGCGGCGGCACCGACGGTCGTACGGGCCCGCCGGATGAGCGATCTGCTGACCGCGCTGGCCTTGGTCTTGGTGATCGAGGGTCTGGTCTTGGCGGTCTTTGCCGACCGCCTGGACGTCCTGCTGGCCAGTTTGGCGGAGGTTCCGCCCGAGGTGCTTCGGATCGCCGGGCTGATTACCGCTGTGCTCGGGCTCTTGGCGGTCTGGCTGATCCGCGGCTGAGCCCCTGCGCATACGCGTAGAGGCCACGCTCTTCAGCCGGCTGAAATGGTCGCCAAACGAAGTGTTAACCATAGCTATGGTCATAATTTGGCCTATTTCGTCTCACAGGTTCTTGAGTTTAGACTGTGTTGAAAGAAGCCGAGTCCGTCCCACATCGTTGGACAAGCGACGAGCCGGGGATGATGAGAACCCTGCCGATGGGCGGGTTCCTGCTACCCTGACGGAGTGCACTGTTTGAGGGAACGCACGTGAGCCAGATTCTTCGTTTAGACAGCCACATCTGGCGGTGGACGGTCGCGCTGCCGTTGCTGCTTGCCACTTTGTTCTGGGCCGCGTCGGCGCAGGCCCGGACCGCGCCCGACAGTTTTGCCGATCTGGTCGAAAAACTGCTTCCGGTGGTGGTCAACATCTCCACGACCCAGGTCGTCGAGTCGCCGGGCGGCAGCCAGGAGTTCGAGGAGTTCTTCCGCGAGTTCTTCGAACGCCCCGGCGAACAGCCCCAGCGCCGGCGCGAAAACTCGCTCGGCTCCGGCTTCATCATCGACGCCAGCGGCTACATCGTGACCAACCATCACGTCATCGAAGGCGCCGACGAGATCAACGTGCTGCTGCACGACGGAACCTCCCTGGTGGCCGAGGTGATCGGCAGTGACGAGAAGACCGACCTGGCCATCCTCAAAGTGGCCAACGGCAAGCCGCTGCCGGTGGCCGAATGGGGCGATTCCGACAAGACCCGCATCGGCGACTGGGTCATCGCCATCGGCAATCCCTTTGGCCTGGGCGGCTCGGTGTCGGCGGGCATCGTCTCGGCCCGCGAGCGGGTTATCAACTCCGGCCCCTACGACGACTTCATCCAGACCGACGCGGCGATCAACAAGGGTAATTCCGGCGGCCCCATGTTCAACTTGGACGGCCGGGTCATCGGCATCAATTCGGTGATCATCTCGCCGTCCGGCGGCTCTGCCGGCATCGGCTTCGCCATTGCTTCGAATCTGGCGCGCAACGTCATCGAGCAGCTGCGCGACTACGGGCGCGTGCGTCGCGGCTGGCTGGGCGTGCGCATTCAGACCGTGACCGACGAGTTGGCCGAAGGCCTGCGCCTGGAGAGCACGACCGGTGCGCTGGTCGCCTCCGTGACCGAGGGCGGGCCGGCGGAGGCGGCCGGCATCGGGCAAGGCGACGTCATCCTCAGGTTCGACGGCCGCGAGGTCACCGAGATGCGCAAGCTGCCGCGCATGGTGGCCGAGACCCGAATCGGCAAGGGTGTCGATGTGGTGGTCTGGCGCAAGGGCGAGGAAGTGACCCTGCAGGTCGATCTCGGAGAGCTCGACGAAGAGCAACTGGCCGCCGCGACCGTGGGTGAGATCCCGACCGAGAAGGAGCCCGACTTGGTGGAGTCTCTCGGATTGACGCTGGCCCAGCTTAGCCCGGAGCTGCGAACGCAGTACGAGCTTGGTGACGACACCGAGGGCGTCCTGATCACCGATGTCGAGGTCGACGGCACCGCTGCCGAGAAAGGCCTGCGCCCCGGCGACATCATCGTCGAGGTCGATCAGGAAAAGGTCATGTCGCCGGGCGACGTCACCGATCGGGTCGAACAGGCCAAGGACGAAGGCTTCCGCGTGGTCACCCTTCTGGTGCTCCGCCAGGGCGACTTCCAATGGGTCGCCGTGCGCCTCGACCATAGCTGAAGCGATAGCCGGGCCGCGTGCTTCGCGGAAATAGACGAGAGCGGCGGCCCGACCGGGCCGCCGTTTTCCATTTCGGCCCCACCTAATCCACGAATTCGTGCGCGCGGTAGCCTTGCAGAAAGAGCAGCGCCGTCAGGTCGCCGTGGTCGATCGAGACGCGGGCCGCCCGGCGGGCCGGGGCCTTGGGTCGATAACCCACGCCGAGGCCGGCCGCCGTCAGCATGTCCGCATCGTTGGCGCCGTCGCCGACGGCCAGCGCGGCGTCGAGCGGCAGCTCGCGATCGCCCGCGATTTCCCGCAGGGCGTCCAGTTTGGCCCGGGGGCCGAGGATCGGCCGGGCGACCCGGCCGGTCAGGGCGCCGTCCTCCACCAGCAAGCGGTTGGCCCGGTCCTCGTCGAACCCGCAGGCCTCGCGAACCGTGCCGGTGAAGACCGTGAAGCCCCCGGAAACCAGGGCCGTGTAGGCGTCGCCGGCCCGCATGGTCCGCACCAAGGTGCGGGCGCCCGGATTGAGGGTCATGCGGGCAGCGACCTCGTCGATGGCGGCTTCGGGCAAGCCGGCGAGCAGCGCGACCCGGGTGGTGAGCGACTCCTCGAAGCCCAGCTCGCCGGCCATGGAGCGGGCGGTGATGGCGGCGATCCGGTCGCCGAGGCCAAGGCGCTCGCCCAGCTCGTCGACCATTTCCTCGGCGATGATGGTCGACTCCATATCGGCCACCAAGAGCGCCTTGCGGCGTCCGGCGGCGGCCTGGGCCGCCAGGTCCAGCGGCTGGCCGGCACGGGCCTGCCGGGCGGCGTCGAGGGCGGCCACCGGCACCAGATCGGCAAAAGGAATGTCGCAAGCGACGCCCGGCGACAGCCAGTCGACCGCAGCGGTTCGGGCGCCGCGCGCCTGGAGGCTTCGCCGGGCCGCCTCGGCATGGTCTTTCGACAGCGCCCTTGAGGCGGGATTGCCGATCACGGTAAGGACGTGGTCCATGACAACGGATGTTGCGAGCCGATTCGGTGCGAGGCAAGGGCGGCCGGCGATCCATGCTAAACTGTGCCATGAGCGATTCGGCTGAGCGTCCCGCCGCGGTGATCGTCGCCGGGCCGACGGCGAGTGGCAAGTCGGCCCTGGCCCTGGACCTGGCCGAGGCCTTCGACGGCGTGGTCATCAACGCGGATTCCATGCAGGTCTACCGGGGCCTCAGGGTGCTGACGGCGCGCCCCGACAAGGCCGCGATGGCGCGCGCGCCCCATGCCCTCTACGGCGTGCTCGCCCCGGATGACCCTTGTTCCGCCGGGCGCTGGCGCAAGATGGCGCTGCGCCAGATCGACGCGGCCCACCGGGCCGGGCGCCTGCCGATCGTGGTCGGCGGAACCGGCCTCTATCTGCGCGCCCTCGAGCTCGGCTTGAGTCCCATACCGCCAATCCCGACCGAGATCCACAAGGCCGCCATGAAGCGTCACCACGAACTGGGCGGTCCGGCTTTCCACGCGGCGCTGGCAAAGCTCGACCCCGCGGTCGCCGCGCGGCTCAACCCGCGCGACCAGTTTCGCCTGATCCGAGCCTGGGAGGTGCTCGAGGCCACCGGCCGCTCGATCGACAAGTGGCAAAGGATGACCGGCGAGCCCGGCCTGTCCCACCGGCGCCTTCGGCTGGTCACCCTGCCGCCGCGCCCGCTGCTCTACGCCAACTGCAACCGTCGCTTCGAGGCCATGATGGACGCCGGCGCGCCGGGCGAAGTGCGGCGCTTGCTGGAGCGCGGCCTCGATCCCGACCTGCCGGTCATGAAGGCGGTCGGGGTGCGCGAACTGGGCCGCTACCTCGCCGGCGAGTGGACCGCCAAGCGTGCCGTTTCGGCCGGCCAGCAGGCGACCCGGAACTACGCCAAGCGGCAGATTACCTGGCTGCGCAACCAGATGCTTGCGGGAACTCCCGAGCAGTACGCCGACCTGATCGCCGCGGCGCCGCCCTGGGCGAGCGCAGCGGACCCCGCGGTGGGCCGGAAGGCCGAAATACCGGGCGATCTGGTGCGTCCCATGGGCCCCGACACCTGGGTGGTGAGCGCGCAATATTCGGAAAGTTTTTTACCGAGAATCTTTCGGATTCTTCGCGATTTCCTGTTGACCCCCTCCGGATGACCGACTAGCTTACGCGCTCCGCGGGCCGGGGTTTCGGTCTTGCGCGTGGGGGCTGCAGCTTTGCATGCCAGCGTCTAACCTGTTGAGATCCGGTTCGAACAGGGGACCGAACCGGGCGCTCAGGTGCGAGCCGATGAAGGGGCGAGAGGAAGTCATGCCGACCGACCAGATGACGGGATCTCAAATGGTGATCAAGGCCCTGCTGGACCAGGGCATCGACGTCATTTTCGGGTATCCCGGCGGCGCTGTCCTGCCGATCTATGACGCGCTGTTCCAGCAGAACCACCTGCGCCATATTCTGGTTCGCCACGAGCAGGGCGCGGTCCATGCGGCCGAAGGCTATGCCCGCTCGACCGGCAGGATCGGCGCCGTTCTGGTGACCTCGGGGCCGGGCGCGACCAACGCCGTGACCGGCCTGACCGACGCGCTCATGGACTCGATCCCCGTGCTGTGCCTGACCGGCCAGGTGCCGACCCACCTGATCGGCAACGACGCCTTCCAGGAGGCGGACACCACCGGCATCACCCGGCCCTGCACCAAGCACAACTATCTGGTCAAGTCGATCGAGGACCTGCCGCGCCTGATGCACGAGGCCTGCTACGTGGCGACCCACGGCAGGCCCGGCCCGGTGGTGGTCGACCTGCCGAAGGACATCCTGCAGGCGAGCGGCAGCTACACCCCACCCGAGGAGATCAAGCACCGCAGCTACCGCCCCCAAGTCAAGGCGGAGCCGGACAAGATCGAACGCGCCGTCGACATCATCGCCGGCGCCAAGCGGCCGATCCTCTATACGGGCGGCGGCGTGATCAACTCCGGCCCCAAGGCCACCCAGCTGTTGCGCGAGCTGGTCGAGGCGACCGGCTTTCCCTGCACCAGCACCCTCATGGGCTTGGGCGCGGTTCCGGCCTCGGACCCCAGGTTCCTCGGCATGCTGGGCATGCACGGCACCTACGAGGCCAACCTGGC
>CALJXB010000224.1 GCA_937974415.1 uncultured Kiloniellales bacterium | reverse complement strand
AGGAAGAGGGCGCGGCCGCGCGTCTGGCCGGCCTCGGCCGGCACCGCCTCCGGCTCGGCGCGCCACTGCTGCACCCCCAGATAGACCAGGTAGGCGACGCCGGCCCAGCGCAGCCATTCGAACCAGTCCGCCATGAGCAGCAGGAACCAGGTCATGCCGACGAGGGCGACGGAGAGCTGGACGGCGACGCCGCAAGTGGCGCCCAGGACCGTGTTGAGGGCGCGGCGCCAGCCGAAGGCCAGGCTGTGGGCGATGGTCAGGAGCACGCTCGGCCCCGGCAGCAGGATCAGCGCGCTGGAGGCGACCACAAAGGCCAGATAGAGGTTCCAGTCCATTTTCCTACTCCCTCCGAGCGGTTCTCGCTCAGGTTTCGTCGGTAGTCTGTCCGCGCGGCGTGACCAGCGCCAAGCCGGCCAGCATCAGCCCCAGCGCCGCCCAGACCCAGAGCGAATGCTGCTCGCCGAAGATGACGATGCCCCAGGCCACGCCGGCGATGGTCACCACATAGGCCATCTGGGTGGCGAAGACCGGGCCGGCGGTCTGGATCAGGTGATAGAACACCGAATAGGACAGGGCATTGACCGCCATCATGCCGATGACGGCCCATTCCACCGCGCCCCAGGGGAAGCCCATGGGCACGAAGGTGTCGGTGGCGAGAACGACCGGCACCAGCACGACGGAGGCCATCAGCAGCATGGCGCCGACGGTCGCCGCCGGATCGCTGCCGGCCGGCCGGCGCAGGGCCACATAGATGCCCTCGACGGCATAGCAGAGGGTCGCCAGCACCGCCAGCAGCACCCAGGGCACCATGGCCCGGTCCGGCAGACTGGACTCCGGCAGCACGATGAACAGCACGGCCGCCAACCCGCAGAGGATGCCCGCGACCCGGCCCCAGGCCAGCCGGTCGATGCGGAACGCCAGCGCGCCGGCGAAGGTCAGCATGGGCACCATGGCGATGGTGATGGAGAGCACGCCGGCCGGCACCCGGGCGGCCGCGTAGAAGTAGAGCACGCTGGGGATTGCCGTGCCGAGCAGGCCGCAGATCAGATAGAAGCCCAGATGGCGCCGGGTGAGCGGCGGCGGGCGCCGTCGGACGAGCGCGAGGCCGACCAGCAGCGCCCCGCCGAACACGCCCTGCCAGAGGGTGAGGCCGATCGGGTGGGCGCCGGCGGTAGTGGCGATGCGGGCGAGCGAGAAGGTGGCGCCCCAGGCGGCGCCGGTGCTGACCAGCAGGAACAGGGGCCAGGCCAGGGCGCGCCAGCCGCGGGACTCGGCCCGGGCCGCGCTGGGCGCATTGGGCGCGCCAGCGCCCGCGGCCGCGACGCCGCTCACCTCCAAAGGCTCGGGGCGCGCGTCCTCGGCCTCCGGCTTGTCCGTCTTGCAGTAGCCCTCATACATGAGGGCGGATCGTGGGATGCCCCGAGAGGGGAGTCAATGAGGCCCTTTGGGAGGGCCTACGGAGGTGCCTTAGATCACCTCGACCTGCACCTTGGCGACGCCAGCCTTCAAGAAGCCCAGGTGCTCGGCGGCGTGGCGCGATACGTCGATGATGCGTCGCTTGGCGAAGGGGCCCCGGTCGTTGATCCTGAGCACCGCCGAGCGGCCGTTCTCAAGGTTGGTCACCCGCACCTTGGTGCCGAACGGCAGGCTCGGGTGGGCGGCCGTCATGGCGTGCATGTCGTAGGGCTCGCCGCTGGCCGTGGTCCGCCCGTGGAACTTGCCGCCATACCAGGAGGCCACCCCGACTTGCGATCCGTTTGCGACGGCGGCCAGCTTGGGGCCGTCCTCGCTCGCGCGCCCGGGTGTCGTGCGGGTGGGCTCGCTGGCGCAGGCGGAGAGGAAAGAGAGCAGGGCGATCAGGGCGACAGTCGGCGCGAAGCCGTTCGAACGGCGCGTCATGGAGTCCTCGCAATCGGGCTTCGGGCGACCGAGGAAAGGGTACGAGACGGGGCGTTAACGGCGGCCTAAGACGCGCGGATGGGGGAGGGGCTTAAACCTCACCCACCGCGCGCTTCAGGGCGGCGCGGCCGAGCAGGCGGGTGGAATCGAGCAGCGGCAGGGGGGAGGCCGCCTCGTCGGCGATCAGGGGCAGCTCCGTGCAGCCGAGGATCATGGCCTCGCAGCCGGCCGCCTTCATGCGCTCGGTGACGGTCCGGAAGGCGGCGACCGCCTCCGGCTTCACAGTGCCGTAGACCAGCTCCTCCAGGACGATGCGGGTGATGACGTCGCTCTCGGCGGGCTCGGGGCGCACGACCTCCAGGCCGCGCGCCGCCAGCTTTTCCGGATAAACCTCGCTGTCGACCAGCCAGCGCAATCCCGTGAGCGCCAGGCGCCGGTACCCGCGCGCCGCCGCCTCGGCCGCGACCACCTCGGCGATGTGCAGCCACGGCCGGGGCGAGCGGGTCTCGACCAGGGGCAGCGCCTGGTGGATCGTGTTGTCCGGGCAGATCAGGAAGTCGGCGCCGGCCTCGGCGAGCGTCCGGGCGGAGGCCAGCATCAGGTCGCCGACCCCCTCCAGGTCGCCTCGCTCAAGGCGGGCCAGGTAGTCGGCCAGGGACGGCGTGTGCATGGTAACCTCGGGGTGGGCGTGGGCCCCGAGCAGCGCGGCCCCCTCGGTGCAGATGGTGAGATAGCAGAGCGCCGCCCCTTCGGCCGAACAGGCGACGATACCGATATGCTGGGTCATGGCGGTCGGGCTCCGTCAACGTGGTTCAATTTGAGCTCATAGCGTTCTCAAAGTGCCATTTAACGTGGTATAATAGATTGGTAGAAGGACCCACGAACGCGCGGGAGTTAGATTATATGATCCGAGTTAAGTCATCCTGGCTGCTGGCTCTACCACTGTGCCTGGGCTTTTTGGTCGCGGCCTGTTCCTCGAACACGGACACGGCCTTGCCCGCGGCGGCGCCGGCCAACGCGGACGAGGAGTATCGCCTCGGCACCGGCGACGAGTTGCGCATCACCGTGTTCGGCCACGAGGACCTGTCGATGGAAAGCGT
>CALJXB010000223.1 GCA_937974415.1 uncultured Kiloniellales bacterium | reverse complement strand
GCTGGTGCTCGCCGGGGGCAGCCTGGCAACCCAGGCCGGCGGCATGATCGTACGAGCCTTCGCCGTGGTGAGCCTCGGGATCTGCCTCAATCTCTACATCATGGATCACGTTCACCGCCGCGATTTCGGCCGCTCGGAGCCGAAGCGCATCTTCTATTCCGCCGGCGCCTGGACCCTAGGCCCGGCGCTGGGCGTCTATCTGGCCACCGAAATCGACCCCTGGGCGGCCTACGGCGTCAGCGCGCTTTCCGCTGTGGCGCTCTTGGCCTACTTCTGGTTCCTGCGCCTGTCCGACAGCCCGGCCATAGTTGCCGGCCCCCGGCGCGCGTCCAGCCCGCGCCGGTTCATTTCGAGGTTCTTCACGCAACCGCGTCTGCTGCTGGCCTGGCTGGTCTCCTTCTGCCGCTATGCCTGGTGGGGCATGTTCATGATCTACGTGCCGATCTACGCGGTTCAGTCGGACCTCGGCGCGTTGACCGGCGGCCTGATCGTCTCCCTTGGCACCGGTTTCACCTTCCTCATGCCGCTGTGGGGCTGGTATGCCCGACGGGTCGGCGTCCGCCGAGTCCTGGTCGGCGGCTACATGGCGGCCGGCCTGGTCACCCTGGCGGCGGCGGCTGTCAGTCCCGAGCCTTGGCTGGCGGCCGGCCTCTTCGTGATGGCGGCCATTTGCATGGTCACCACGGACGCGGTCGGCAACATGCCCTTCATGCTGGCCGTGCGCCCCAGCGAGCGGGCCGAGATGACGACCGTTTACGCCACCTATCGGGACATGGGCGAGATCGTCCCACCGGGCGTCTTCTCCGTGTTCCTCCTGGTCTTTCCTCTGCCGGTCGTCTTCGTCGTCACCGGCCTCGCCACCTTCGCCATGGGCCACGCCTGCCGGCGCATGCACCCCCGTTTCGGGCTCGCCCGTGCGAAACAAGCCCTTCCGCTCCGCGCTTGACTGCGCTGCCAAGGCGAAGATTTACGCCGTTCCCAGGGGATGAGCCGGGCCTGTCCTCACGTATCTTTCATTGCCTCTCCAACCGTCCTGCGCCTACCTGTGCGGGCCGTGTGTGTTAGACTGCGGGCGAATCGGGAGCCGGGGGGCCAAAAGGCGATGCCCGCGTGAGAGTGCTTTTGATGACACGCTTTTGGACCGCAGGCCTGATTTCTTTGCCCCTCGTGGCGCTCTTGTCGGGAGCGGCGCCGGCGGCGACGGATTTCGAGGACATTCCCTATCTCCAGGCTCGCATCAATCAGGTGCTGGAGCGCGAGCCGACCGGCGCCGAGGTCGAATGGCGCAACCAGGCGACGGGCAATTCCGGGGTCATCCGGGTGCTCAAGACCTATTTCCCGAGCCCCGACGCGCCCTGCCGGGACTACGAGCGGACGACCCGCCGGCCTGGCGGCCCGGGCGGCGGCGAAAGCCTGGTCCGGGGCACCGGATGCCGCGACGCCTCGGGGCGCTGGGGTTTGAAGGAAATGGAGGAAACGGAGGCCCTGAAAACCCGCTCCCCGAGCGCGGAACCGCCAACCCCGGAGGCGTGGGAAGCGGGATCGCCCGCCACTGGCGGCGCGGCGGAAACAGCTGCGCCCGCTCTGCCGGGGGGCTGGGCGCAGCCAAGCGGCGGTCAAGGCGGCACCCAGTCCCAGGGCCAATCCCAGGGCCAATCTCAAGGCCAATCCCAGGGCCAATCCGGCAGCGCGGGGCAAGGGGGCCAAACCCAGTCCAGCGTCTCCACCTCCGTCCTGCCCAGCGTCGCCGAGCCCGAGGCGGCGGCCGAGGCCGGTTCGGAGGCACCGGAGCCTGCAGCACCCGCGCCGCGGGAAAGCGCGTCCGGCCAGCCGGAAATCGATTTGCCGACCCGGTCGGAATAACGGGCGGTCGGTATTATCATGACGGGCATGATCGAGCGGGGCGCACGTCAAGCCATGCCGGCCGGCGGCCAGGTTTTCGGCGATTACTTGCTGCTCGAGCGGATCGGCGACGGTCCGCTCGGCGCGGTTTATCGCGCCCTGGATCAGCGCGACGGGCGGCGGGTGGTCCTGCGTCAGGCCGGCCTCGAAAGCCCCGGGCTTGCCGCGCTCAGCCGCGAGGCGCGGCTTCTGCAAGGCCTGCGGCACCGCAACACGGTCCAATTGCTGGACTCCGGCGAGTGCGACGGCATGGCCTACGTCGTCTTGAGCGAAGAGGACGGGCTCAGCCTCGAACGCCTGCCGGCGGCGTGGCGCGCGAGCATGGGCCAACGCACCCTGGTCGAGCTGCTCGAGCCTTTGCTGTCGGCGCTCGACTCAGTGCATGAGGCCGGCTTCCTGCACGGCGACATCTCGCCCCGCAACATCCTGCTGCGGCGCGACGGGACGCCGGTCCTGCTCGATTTCGCGGCGGCGGTCGACATGTCGGCTGCCGAAAACGGCGAGGAGGAGGCAGCCGCCACACCCGGCTTCACCGCGCCCGAGCGGGGCGACCCCAGCAGGCAGGGCCCGGGCAGCGATCTCTTCGCCCTGGCCGCCGTGGCCTACTGGCTGATCGTGGGCCATCCGTTGGAGACCACGGCGGGCTATACGGCGGCCGGCTTCGCCCCCTTCTCCAAGGCGGCCGGCGGCGACAAGCGCTTCTCGCCCGGCTTCCTGGCGGCGGTCGATACGGCCCTGGCGCCGGCGATCGGCGACCGCCCGGCCTCGGCGGAAGACTGGCGTGCGGCCTTGCTGGAGGCCGAGCCGGCGGAGCGCAGCGACGTCCCGAGCCTGGCGGAGCTGTCGGGCGCCTCCCGGGAGGCCGGGGAGATCGACCTGCCGCCCGAAGACGAGGTGCCGCCGACCGCGCTCCTGCGGCGGGAGGAGCGCCGCCGCGCCGGCCTCGCAGGAGCCGTTTCGCCGGCGCTGCGGTCCGATGCGGACCCGGCGTCGGCGCATCATCCGAAGACGCGCCGGGCCGCCTCCGGCGTCATGATCGCCGTTCTGCTCATTGTCCTGGCCGGCGGCGGCATGGCGGCCGGCTGGTGGTACTGGACCTGGTACCGCGACGCCTCGAAGCTGGACTGGCTGGTCGACGCCGCCGGCGGCGGCGACACCGAGACTCTGAGCGAGGCCATTGCGCGGGCTCCCGATGGCGCGACCATATCGGTCCGCGCCGGACTCTATGCCGAAAGCCTCGTAGTCAAGCGGCCCGTTCACCTGCAGGCCTTGGTGGAGGGTGCCGAGGCGGTGGCGGGCGAGGTGGTGATCAGCCCGCCGGAAGGGCGATGCCTGCTGTTGGCCGCGCCGTCGGGCTCGCTCAGCGGGCTTGCCTTCGAGGGCGGCGGGGGCGAGAGCCCCTGTCTGGAGGTCATGAGCGGCGCCATGGAGATCACCGGCAACCGCCTGGGCCCCTGGGCCGGTCACGGGATGGTGGTGCGCGACGGCGCGACGCCGCTGATCCGCGAGAACCAGTTGGTCGATATCGAGGGTTCTGCCTTGGTCTTCGACGAAGGTGGCGGAGGCGTTGTCGAGATGAACCGGATCGAGCGCACGACACACTCCGCGATCAGGGCCCGGGCGGGCGCCGATCCGATGGTCCGCGGCAACGAAGTCGCCGAGGCCGGCCAGGCCGGTCTGTTGATCGAGCAGGGCGCCGAGGGTCAATTCGTCGAGAATCGAATCCTTGCCAGCCAGGCCTCCGGCATCGAGGTGCGCGGCGGCGCCATGCCGCGGGTCACCGGGAACCGGATCGAGGATTCCGGCCAGGCTGGGATCTTCATTCATGAAGGCGCGCGGGGCGACTTTCTCGACAATGTCATCCTGCGCAGCACGCTGTCGGGCATCGTGGTGACCGGCGGCGCGGCGCCGCTCGTGACCGGCAACGAGATCGCCGAGGGCGCCCAGCATGGGCTGCTGATCCTCGGCGGGGCGAGCGGGCGCTTCGC
>CALJXB010000222.1 GCA_937974415.1 uncultured Kiloniellales bacterium | reverse complement strand
TCCTTGCACTCTTGGTGTCAATCACTGCCCCGCCTTCGCACCGGACGCAAGCGATTTGGTCGCAGCGGTCCGCGCATTCCGCAAGGTCTCCGGTCCGCCGAAGTTCATTGGCAGGGGCGGCGGAATGGGTTAGCGGAGGTGGCGATGGGAAAACGCAAGTCTTCGTGGGCGATGTGAGGGACGGCTCTTCCAATGCGGCCGCGCGGCCCGGCGGGAAACCCGGCGAGCACGCCGGCGACCGGGTCGGCACGGGCATCGGCTTCGATCTGTCGGCGGTCGTCTGCTTTGCCGTGGTGGACGTCCTCGCCAAATGGCTCGGCGAGGACTATCCCGCGGTGCAGATCCTGTTCTTCCGCTATTTCTTCGGCCTGCTGCCGGTGGCCGTCTTCGTTTGGCGCAGCGGCGGCGTCGCCAATCTGCGGACTCGCCGGCTGCCGTTGCACATTCTGCGCGCGTCCTTGCTGTTCGTGGCGCTGTTGTTGTTCTTTGAGGCCTTGCAGCATTTGCCGCTGGCCGAAGCCATTGCTGTGGCCTTCACCGCACCGCTCTTCGTCACCGCGCTGGCGGGCCCTCTTCTGGGCGAGGCGGTGGATGCGCGCCGCTGGGGGGCCGTGATCGTCGGCTTCCTCGGCGCGGTCATCATGGTGCAGCCGGGCAGCGCGGCTTTTCGCCCCGAAGCGCTGCTGGTGCTCGGGTCGGCCTTCGCCTTCTCCCTGCTCGTGATGCTGACCCGGCGCATGACCCGGACCGAGACCAACGTCGCGCTGTTGTCCTATTCGACCCTTTTCGCCGGGGCCTGGAGCCTGCCGTTCCTACCCTTCGTCTGGCAGGCGCCTGCCACCGGGGACGTCAAGCTGTTCGTGGCGATCGGTTTGATCGGCGGCGTGGCGGCCTTCTGCATCATTCAGGCCTACCGCCACGCGCCGGTCTCGGTCCTGGCCCCCTTCGACTACACGGCGCTGATTTGGGGTGCCCTGTTCGGCTGGCTGATTTGGCGCGAACAGCCTGGCGTCGCAGTCTGGATCGGCGCAGCCATCGTCTCGGCGGCCGGGGTCTACATCGCCAGGCGCGAGGCCGGCGTGCGAAGCCGCCGGAATGTCACGTCGTCCCGCCCGCCGGGGTGAGGGGAGCGTCATCGTCGGCTAGGGCGCATCCGTGTCATTGATCCGCTTCAGAATGGCGCCGGCGCGGGCATCGTAGAGGTCGGCTTCCTCTTCGCGGCCGAGAGAGGCGAGAACCAGGGCATAGTTTTGAAGGGTCATGATCAAATCGGGGCTTTGCTCGCCGTACCTGAGCTCTTTTATGGCGAGCGCCCGGGCGAAAAGAGGCTCGGCTTCTGCATATTGTCCGGCCATGAGCGCGAGGCCAGCGAGGTTTTCCACTACCAGAGCAACGGTGGGGTGCTCGGGCCCGAGCGCCGCTTCGTAGATCGAGATGGCGCGCCCGTAGAGCGGGCGGGCGTCGTCGGCGCGGCCTAACTGGCCGTAGACCAGGGCGAGGGCGTTCTGAGCGCTGGCCAGTTTGGTCGAGTGCGCCCCTGTGGCCTCTTCCAGGACCGGCACGGCGCGTTCCAGGGGCGCCAGCGCCGCGTTGTGATCGCCAGCCTCGTAATAGGTGGCACCCAAGGCCAGGAGGGTCTCACCCAGGCGCGGGTCCGCGCCGCCGAAGCCCTCGGCGATGGGTAGCGCCGTCTGCAGCCGCTCGACGGTCTCGGCGATGTCACCCTCTTGGTGGGCTGCCATGGCCCGACGCATTTCGAGCTTCCAGGAGTCCTCGGCGGTCGCCGCGAAGGCCGGTCCCGATGAAAGACCGAGAAGCACCGCCCAAGCTGCGATTAACCGACCAGGCACGGGTCCAGGCTCCGCCGTCGATTCATACCGGCTCAGTATAGCGTCATCTCATAAGAAAAACCGCGCCCCAAGAGGGGCGCGGCCTTTCAAACCTGCTTGATCGGGAAACCTTGCCTCGCGGGGGCAGCGGCTCGTGTCAGTTGTCCATGGACTCCATGATGGCCTCGCCCTTGGCCTTGCGCGCGGCCCGCTCGGCCAACAGGTTGTCGAGCCAGTCGGGATCCATCTCCGGAACCGAGGAGAGCAGCAGGTCGGTGTACTTGTGATGCGGCGGGTTCAGCACATCGTCCTTCGCCCCCTGCTCGACGATCTCGCCCAACAGCATCACGATGATCTCGTCGGCAATCGCCCTCACGGTCGCCAGGTCGTGGGTGATGAACATGTAGGAGAGGTGCAATTCCTTCTGCAGGCGGTCGAGGAGCTTCAGGATTTCCTCGGCGACCAGCTGGTCCAATGCCGAGGTCGGCTCGTCGCAGATGATAAGCTCCGGCTCCGCCGCCAAGGCGCGGGCAATGCAGATGCGCTGCTTCTGTCCGCCCGAGAGTTCGCCCGGGTAGCGGTTGATGAACTGATCGGGATCGAGCTCGATCATGTCCAGCAGTTCGCGCACACGTTGGGTCTTCTCTTTGCCCTTCTTGCCGACGTAGAATTCCACGGGACGGCCGAGGATATCGCGAATGCGCTGGCGCGGATTGAGCGCCGTGTCCGGCAGCTGGTAGATCATCTGCAGGCGCCGCAGCTGGTCCTTGTTCCGCTGCTTCAACGCGTTGGGCCATACCTCGCCGTGATAGGTGACCGTGCCTTCAAGCGGCGGCAGGAGGCCCGTAATGGCCCGCGCCAAGGTACTCTTGCCGCTGCCGGACTCGCCCACGACCGCAACGGTCTTCTGCTTGTGGATCTCCATGCTGACGTTCTTCAGCACCATGACACCGCCGCCGTAACTGGCGGTCACGTTCTCGACCTTCAGTATCGGGGACTCTTCCTTCGGGATGTCCTCATCCTTGCGGAAGGTGCGGACCGCGACGAGGGCCTTGGTGTATTCCTCCTTGGGCTCCTCGATCATCTGGCGGGCAAAGCCCTCCTCAATCATATCGCCGAGCTTCAACACCATGATCTTGTCGGCCATTTGGGCCACCACCGCCAAGTCGTGGGTGATGTAAATGGCCGCGGTGTTGAACTGTTCGACGATGTCCTTGATGGCGGCCAAGACCTCGATCTGGGTCGTCACGTCCAGCGCCGTCGTCGGTTCGTCGAAGACGATGAGGTCCGGCCGGCAGGACATGGCCATGGCGGTCATCGCGCGCTGCAACTGGCCGCCGGATACCTGGTGCGGATAGCGAAAGCCGATGTTGTCCGGATCCGGCAATCTAAGACGCGCGTAAATGTCCTTGGCCTCCTGCTCGGCCTCGCTGCGCGGCTTCACGCCGTGCTGCACCGGCATCTCGCAATACTGGTCGATCAGCTTGTGCGCCGGATTGAAGGAGGCCGCCGCGGACTGCGCCACATAAGCGATGCGCGCTCCGCGGAGCTTTCGCAGTTGATGCTCCGGCGTTTTTCGCAGGTCCATGCCGTCGAACATGATGGTTCCGTCGCTGATCCGACAGCCGGGTTTGGCATAACCCATGCTGGCGATACCGATGGTCGACTTACCCGCACCGGACTCGCCGATCAGGCCGAGAACCTCGCCACGGTGCAAGGTGACATCGACGCCATGGACGATCTCGTGCCACACGTCGTCGGCCATGCCTTCGATCTTGAGGCCCCGCATTTCCAGCAGGACTTCGCCCTTTTCGCCGCCTCCTTTCCCGTAGCTCGTTTGAGTGCTCGTCTCGCCGCTTCCGTTCTCAGTGCTCATCGCGCAATCCACTCGTCAATTGTAGGAACCAGTCCACAACGAAATTCACGCCGACCGTCAGCATGGCGATGGCGCCTGCGGGCAAGAGCGGCGTGATGTCGCCGAAGGTGATCAGGGTGGCGTTATCCCGCACCATGCTGCCCCAGTCCGCCGTCGGCGGCTGGATGCCAAGCCCGAGGAAGCTGAGCGCGGAGATAAACAGGAACACGAAGCAGAACCTGAGCCCGAACTCCGCAACCAACGGCGCGGTAGCGTTAGGCAGCACCTCGCGGTTCATGATCCACCAGAGGCCTTCGCCGCGAAGCTTCGCGACCTCGACATAGTCCATCACCACGACGTTCATGGAGACGGCCCGGGCGAGGCGGAAGACGCGGGTTGAATCGAGCACCGCGATGACGATGATCAATGCCGGGATCGAGGTCCCCGTGATGGTCAGGATCAACAGGGCGAAGATCAGGCTGGGAATCGCCATCAGGATGTCGACGACCCGGCTCAGGGCCTGGTCGAACCAGCCCCCCAGCGTCGCTGCCATGAAGCCTGTAATCGACCCCATCATGAAGGTCAGCGCCGTCGTGATGAAGGCGATGCCGATGGTGTTCCGTGCTCCGTAAATGAGCCGCGTTGCCATGTCGCGCCCCAGGTTGTCCGTACCCAGGGCGAAGTTCTCGCCCCAGGGCTCGAACTCGTAGCCGACGACCTCCGACTCGCCATAGGGCGTCAAGAAGGGCGCGAAAACCGCGAGGAACACGTAAAAGACGATGATCGCCAAGCCGACCCAGGCGGTTCCGGGGGCCTTCTTGAGCTCCTTCCAGAACTCCTTCAAAACCATACTCAGTTCCATCTCCGCCCCCCAATCACTTCGGATGCAACAGCCGCGGGTTTGTCAAGATCGACAAGATGTCCGCGGTGAGATTCAACAGGATGTAGGTGGCCGCAAAGATCATAGAGGCCGCCTGAACCACTGGGATGTCGCGCTTGGATACGGAGTCCACTAGTAGCTGTCCCAGACCCGGATAGACGAAGACCACCTCGACCACCACGACGCCGACAACCAGATAGGCCAGGTTGATCACGATCACGTTGATGATCGGGGCCCAGGCATTGGGAAGTGCGTGCTTCACGATGATCCGGGAGCGCGGCATGCCTTTCAAGTTGGCCATCTCGATGTAGGGGCTGGCCAAGAGGTTGATAATCGCCGCGCGGGTCATGCGCATCATGTGCGCGATGACGACGAGCGTCAGTGTCAGGGCCGGCAGGGCTACCCGATAGACTCGATCCCACAGGTCCGTATCGGGACTGACATTAGAGATGCTGGGGAAAATGCCTGCCTTCACGGCGAGGAAGAGGATCAGGATGTAGGCGACGAAGAACTCCGGGAACGAGATCGACGTCAGGGTGACCACGTTGACGCACTTATCATAGAAGGAATTGCGGTAGAGCGCCGCCAGGACACCCAGGGTCACCGCCAAGGGCACCGAGATGATCGCCGCCACCATCGCCAGGAAGAGCGTGTTCCCTAAGCGGGTCCCGATCAATTCGGAGATTTGCCGCTGGTTGGCGAGCGACTTGCCCATGTCGCCCTGCATGATCCCAAACAGCCAGTCGAAGTAGCGTTCATGGGCCGGCAGGTCGAGTTTGAGTTCCCGCCGGAATGCCGCGACTGTCTCTTCGGTAGCTGCTTGCCCGAGGATGGCTTCGGCCAAATCGCCCGGCAGAAGCTCCACCCCGAGGAAGATGATCAAAGACACGACCAACAAGGTGATAAGGCCCAGCCCTAATCGCTGAGCGATCATTTTGAGGATTTTACCCATGACCTGTTCTCGACCCCCCGAGTTCTCAAGTCTTGCATGGTGACCGCGGTGCGGTCATTGCCCCCTTCGCGCGTCCGGCCGCTTCTGCTAGCCGCGCCTGAGCGCTTGCCGTTTCATATATTCCGGAGTTTTTGCCTCCCGGACCCCCGTGTTGTTCTTATCGAGCCTAGCCTGGCTCGCTTGCCGCAATGATGCGACACAATGAATTCAGACACAAGCGGCCCGTTATCATAGTGTCATCTCAATCACGAAACTGAGAAGAGCCAACTGGCCGAATTCATCATTGTAATTTGTTTGAATAAGCCAGGCCGATGCTGGCCGGATTACGACAGGACTAGGCCCGGGAGCGGCAATACACGGCCGGCGACCGGCTGACTGGCAGCAAACAATCCAGCGAACGCTGTGTCCTGTAGAGAGTGCGCTCGTCGCGGGCGGAATAGCCGAAGTGGGCGCGGTAGGCGCGGGAAAAGGCCGAGAGAGGGCCGAAAACGGTGGCCATGGCTCACCCGTTCGGCCTGGAAGTTCCTGTTGACTTGACCCAGAAGCCACTTTCGTATGGATCGGGGCTCGGTCGGCCATATCAAGACTATGGCCAGGCCTGTTTGAATCATGGCATGCAGATCCGGTTGATTTGATCATACGACCGGGGCGGACCCGTAACCGAGGCATCCTTAGACCCGGATCGGCTCGCGCCCATGGAATGGCGATTTTTGGGAGCGCGACAGCGGTGCAAGCGAACGAACTCATAGCCAGAATTCTGCAGAAGGAGGGCGTCGAGGTCCTCACCTGCTTCCCCCACAGCGAGATCATCGATGGGGCGGCGGCGGTGGGCATTCGCCCGGTCATGGCGCGCACCGAACGGGTCGCGCTCAATATCGCCGACGGCTACGCGCGGGTGAGCGACGGGCGCAAGGTGGGGGTGACCACGGTCCAGTACGGGCCGGGCGCCGAGGCCGCCTTCGGCGGCGTGGCCCAGTGCTACGGCGACGCCTCGCCGGTGCTCTACCTGCCGACCGGCTATCCGACCCACCAGCTCGACGTGGCGCCCAACTTCGTCGCGGCACGCAACATGCGGGCGGTGACCAAGTGGGGCGAGACCGTGGTCGATCCGGCGCGCATCCCGCAAATGCTGCAGCATGCCTTCGCCGAGCTGCGCGGCGGCCGGCCGGGGCCGGTCATGGTCGAAACCCCCATCGACATCCTCAATGACGCGTGCGATTTCGATCCCGAAGACTACCGGCCGGCCCGACGCACCTCGCCCCACCCCGATCCCAAGGACATCGAAGAAGCGGTGGACGCTCTTCTGGCCGCCAAGCGGCCGGTCCTGGTGGCCGGGCAGGGGATCTTCTACGCCCAGGCCTGGGACGAGCTGCGGCAGCTGGCGGAGCTGCTGCAGGTCCCGGTCATGACCAGCCTGAACGGCAAGAGCGCGTTTCCCGAGGACCATCCCCTGGCCTTGGGGGCCGGGGGCCTCACCCGGCCGGCGACCGTCGATCACTTCCTGGCGGCCGCCGACTTCGTGCTGGGGATCGGAACCAGCTTCACCCGCTCCGACTACATCACGCCGATCCCGGCGGGCAAGACCATGGCCCAGATCACCAATTGCGCCGACGAGCTGGCCAAGGACTATCCGATTTCCTTCGGCGCCCTCGGCGACGCCAAGGCGGCGCTGCGGGCCATGATCTCGGAAGCGACGGCCCGCCTCGGCGAGGGCGGCCGGAGCGGGCAGGGGGAGACCGCAAAGGAAATCCGGGCCGTCAAACAGGCTTTCCTGGATACCTGGATGCCGCTGCTCACCTCGGACGAAGAGCCGATCAACCCTTACCGGGTGGTCTGGGAGCTGAACACCGGCCTCGACAAATCGCGCAGCATCGTGACCCACGACGCCGGCAGCCCGCGCGATCAGATGGTGCCGTTCTACGAGGCGACCCATCCGCACGGCTACATCGGCTGGGGCAAGACCACCCACCTGGGCCTCGGCCTCGGCCTCGCCATGGGCGCGAAACTGGCCCGGCCCGATCGTCTCTGCGTCAACGTCATGGGCGATGCGGCCTTCGGCATGACCGGCATGGACTTCGAGACCGCGGTGCGCTGCGAGCTGCCCATCCTGACCGTGGTCCTCAAGAACAGCGTCATGGGCGGCTACACCGGCTATCTGCCGATTGCGTCGGAGA
The DNA here is from genome assembly GCA_937974415.1 of uncultured Kiloniellales bacterium. GTDB lineage: Bacteria > Pseudomonadota > Alphaproteobacteria > Kiloniellales > JAKSDN01 > CALJXB01. The sequence goes on along the minus strand of CALJXB010000222.1, from coordinate 2,001 downwards.
AGCACCGCATCAACGAGCTTGGCGGCGACTACGCCGGGGTTGCCCAGGCCCTCGGCGGCTACAGCGAGCAGGTGGAGAAATGTGCCGATCTGAAGCCGGACCTGGCCCGTTGCATTGCCCAGGTCGATGCCGGCCGGCCGGCTCTCCTCCAAGTTATCACGAAAGAGGAAAAACGATTCGCAAAGGGTTGATTTTTCTTCATTAGTTGAATCCAGAGAAAGATGCACCGAATCATGCCTCAGCTCTCACCGAATCAGTTGGACCGGCTCGCCCGAGAGCTCCTGCTGGCCGCCGGCACGCCGGAGGACATCACCGAGGTGGTGGCCGGATCGTTGGTCGGGGCCAGCCTCAAGGGGGTCGATTCCCACGGCGTCATGCAGCTGCCCTGGTATCTCGAGGAAATCGCTAAGGGCAACGTCGACCCGGCCGCCCGCCCGGCGGTCGAGAGCAAGGCGCCGGGCCTCGCCTTGGTCCGCGGCAACAAGGGCTTCGGCATCTACGCCCTGAACCAGGCGACCGAGACCGCCGTCGAGATCGCCGGCCGCCAGGGTTCGGCCTGTGTCGGCCTGGCCGACTGCAGCCACACCGGGCGCATCGGCCATTTCGCCGAGGCCGCAGCCCGGCGCGGCCTCTTCGCCCTGGTCTTCGGCGGCGGGGCCCACGAGATCTGGCGCAACGTTGTGCCGTTCGGCGGCTGCCAGCCGATCGTCAGTACCAATCCCTACGCCTTTGCCATGCCCGGCGGGCGCTTCGGGCCGATCGTGGTCGACTTCGCCACCAGCACGGTGGCCGACGGCAAGGTCGCGGTCTACCGGGCCGAGGGCAAGGCCCTGCCCGAAGGCTGGATCCTCGATAAGCATGGCCAGCCGAGCACCGACCCGGAGGACTTCTTCGACGGCGGCATGCACCTGCCGGCGGCGGGCCACAAGGGCTACGGCCTCGGGCTCATCGCCGAACTGGTCGGCGATGCTGTTCTGGACGCGCCGCCGGAGTTCAATTGGTTCGTCATCACCGTCGACCTGGGCATGTTCAGGCCGGCCGAGGCCTACGGCGAGTCGGCCGAGACGTTCCTCCAATTCGTCAAGGACGTGCCGCCGGCCGAAGGCTTCAATGAGGTGCTGCTGCCGGGCGAACCGGAGCGCCGCGCCGCCGAAGCCCGGAGCCGCGAGGGCGTACCCATGCCGGAGAAGGTCTGGCAGCAATTGAGCGAGGCCGGCCGCTCGGTCGGCCTGGACCTCGCCGAGGTGGTCGCCCTGGACAGGGCATAGAGCGCTCGCCCATGAACGCCCTCGAGACCTTCGCGGCTTGGATCGCCGACGCGCCGCGGGATCATGGCGAGACGGCGGTTGCGCCTGCTCGGCGCGCCTTCCTCGATACCCTCGGCTGCATGCTGGCCGGTGCCGGTGAGCCCGCGTCCGCGGGAGTCCGCCGGGCCGTGGCGCGGTGGGGCGACGGGCCTTGCACCGTCGTCGGATCCGACCGTCGCGCGCCGGCGCCGTGGGCGGCAATGGCTAACGGCACGGCCGCCCATGCCCTCGATTTCGACGACTACGAGGACCCCGGCGCGACCCACCCGAGCGCCGTGCTGGTGCCGGCGCTGCTTGCCCTGGGCGAGGAGCGCCAGGCCCCCGGCGGCGACCTCCTCGATGGCTATATCGCCGGGCTGGAGATCATCGTCCGCCTCGGCGCCGCGGTGAATCTGTCCCACTATCACCGGGGCTGGCACGCCACCGGGACCCTGGGCGCCGTCGGTGCGGCGGCCGCCGGCGCTCGACTCTTAAAGTTGAATGTGCGAGATATCGGCTATGCGATTGGGTTAGCTGCCAGTATGGCCTCCGGTTTCAAGAGCCAATTCGGGACCATGGCGAAGCCCTTGCACGCGGGCCTGGCCGCAAAGGCTGGGGTGCTCGCGGCGTCGCTCGCCGCCGAGGGCATGACCGCGTCTGCCGAGGTCTTTGACGGCGAGTGGAGCATCTTGCGCCTTATGGCCGGGCCCGAGGC
>CALJXB010000221.1 GCA_937974415.1 uncultured Kiloniellales bacterium | reverse complement strand
CAGGTCGCGAGGCCGAAGTCCTGGGCCGGCGCGTGGTCGTGAAAGAGGCTCTGGGCGGTGTGCAGGATATCGCCCTTGTCGAGCCCCAGATCGGCCTTCAGATGCTCCAGCAGATAGGTGAAGTTGGCCGGCGTCGGCTTGTAGGAGCCGATGTCCTGGGCGGTGTAGACGGCGTCGAACTGGACGCCGAGGCGGCGGTTGCTGGCGGCAAAGCCGTTACGGTCCACGTTCGACAGGATGACCAGCTTGAAGTGCCGCGAAAGTGCCGTCAGCGCCCGGGTCGAGTCCGGGAAGGCCGGCCAATCGGGCACCGAGGCTCCGAAGTCGGCATCCATGGAGGGGGTCGTTTCGAGGCCCCAATGCTCGGCCATCTGCCGATGGACCATCGTCAAGAGAGCCGGGTAGACGAGGCCGGGCGTGGCCGCTTCCTGGGCCGACTCGTACTTCGCGAAGACCCCAAGCGCCTGGTCGCGGCCGAACTCTGGCCCGCCCTGGGACAAGAGCGGCTGGAGCGCGTTCCAGATACCGCTTTCCCAGTCGATCAGGGTGCCGTAGCAGTCGAAGGTCAGGACCTTGAAGTCGGTCAGCCGCATTCCGCTCTCTCCCCATCACTCTGGCCGAGACTAGCCCTTTCCCTTCACGCCAGCCACAGTTTCTACATGCGGCGCGGCAGGTAGCGGGCGTAGTAGGACACCGCCAGCATGCCGATCCCGCCGGCGATGAAGACGGCCGGCAGGTGGAAGGCCTTGAGCAGCAGGGCGAAGACGCCCGGCGGCCCGAGCTGCGAGACGTCCCGGTAGGTGGCGAACACGGTGGTCATCTCGGCCCGCTCCATGGGATGCACGGCGCGCAGGAAGGGCACGTTGCCGGCCCCGTCGATGGCGCCCGTGGTGATCGCCGCAGCCACCAGAACAGCCGCGAGCAGCCAGGGCACGCCGCCGGCCAGGGCGATGGCCACGGTGACCACGCCGCTCGCCCCGTAGGCGTACATGAGAAGGCGCCTGAGCCCGTATCGCCGAGCCAACCAGCCCCACAGAGGGACGATGAAGAGCGCACCGGACGCAATCGAGACGATAGCCCCGGCCGTCACCTGATCGAGGCCGGATTCGACCGCATAGATCGGGGCATAGACGAAGAACATGACCCACCAGGCCGAGCGGCCGATCGCCAGCAGCCAGGCCAGCCGCAACCGCGGTTGCTCCATGAAGTGGGCCAGGTTCTTCAGCGGATTGGGCGGCGGCCCCTTGGCCGGCGCCACCGCCGGGTTTTCCTGCAGGCGCAAAATCCAGAACAGCGCCAAGGTCGCGAAGGCGGCGGCGCTGGCGAGCGCGAAGGGAATCCAATCGGCCACCTGGTCCTTGAGGTAGACCCCGAGCCAGGGGCCGAGCGCCCAGACGCCGGCCGCATAGAACAGGCGCAGCGGCTCGAAGCGGCCCATCTCCTGGCGCGGTATGTGATCCATGAGATAGAGCGACAGGGTGATCTCGAGGCAGGCGACGCCGAAGACCTGAAGCGCCATACCGGCGACCAGCGCGAGCGGCGTGCCGAGGGAGATCACCAACGGCGCTGCCACCATCAACAGACCCCCGAGGGTGAACACCCGGCGCCGCCGGATGCGCCGCACCAGCCAGGGAATCGAGAGGCTCAGGACGAGATTGGTGAGGCTAATGGCGAAGTAGAGCACGCTGACAGCCTGGGCGTCGCCCAGGAGCGTCAGGGCCTGCAAGGGAATTAGGGTGACGAGAAGCGTCCGGCCGACGGCGGACAGACTGAACAATGTCGCGAAGGTGCGGGCGCGTGGCGCGCTCGCCGTCCCCAGCCATACCGGTAAATGTACGTGCCGCACGCGCCCCGATTCCTGTTGTGCCCGGCACCTTTTGCCCGGCTGGCAGGTCCAGGGGGAGCTTAGTCCAGCCGGCCGCAAGATGGGCGTGCAGAATCGACATGGCTGCCTCCTGCCTGCCGCCTGCCTGTCACCGACCGCTGATCGATCCGTGATGAGAGCCGGTGTCTTTTCGGGATTGTCGGCGGCACCGGCCTTGGACAAACTGGCGTTCTGGTCAGGACCCGTGGGAAGGTCCGAGCGACGGGAGGCCGGGGCATGCAGGACAAGACTGATGATAGGGGCTTCGACGACTGGGTCGGGCAGGTCTATGGCGCCAAGACCAACGAAGAAGTCAAAGAGAAGTATGACGCCTGGGCCGCCGACTACGACCGCGACGTTGAAAGCGTGCGCTATGGCGTGCCGGCAGTGGCCGCCGGCCTGTTCGGGCGTTATGTCGCGCCCGACGCCGGCGAGATCCTGGACGCCGGCTGCGGCACCGGCCTGCTCGGCGACCCGCTAAACCTGCTGGGCTACCGGGCCCTCACCGGCGTCGACCTGTCGCCCGAGATGCTGGCCCGGGCCGAGGCGCGCGGGGTCTACCGGGAGCTGCGCGCAATGGACCTGGGCGCGCGGCTCGACTTCGCCAACGACCGCTTTGCCGCCGCGACGGCGCTGGGCGTCCTCACGCCGGGCCATGCGCCGCCGACGGCGCTCGACGAGATGCTGCGGACAACCCGGCCAGGCGGCCACCTGATCTTCACGGTGAGCCAGCCGGCCTATGAGGACTGCGGCTTCAAGGAGCACATGGCGACGATCGACGGCGGCGGCCTCTGGGAGTCGTTGGAAACCACGCCGTCGTTCCGGGCAATCCCGGGCTCGAAGACCGAAGGCAATATCGAAGTCCGCTTCTACGTCTACCGAGTGCGGTAGGCCGGCGGGAACGGACAAGGGAATCCCAGGCGTGCGGAGCTTGATTGTCGGAAACCTGGTGGCGCTCCTCTGCATGGTGCTCTGGGCCACTTCGTTTCCGGTCACCGAGCTCCTGTTGCGCGACTGGCATCCCATGCTGCTGGTGCCGGCCCGCCTGGTTCCCGGGGCGCTGGTCATCCTGCTGATCACGATCCTGGCCGGCCAGGGCAAGACCATTCGCCAGGCGCCCTGGGGCACCTTGCTGCGCATCGCTGGCCTGGGCATGGGCGCGGGGACCATCCTCATCGTCTGGGCCCAGGACTATTCCGATGCGGTGACCGTTTCGATCATCCTCACCACCATGCCTTTGGTGTCGGCCGTCATGGGATATTTCTCCGGCAGCGAACGGGTAACCGCCGCACTTGGCCTCGGCATCGTCTCGGCAATCGCCGGTGGCGCGCTCATCAGCCTCAAGCCCGAGGCTGCGGGACCGTCGTTACGCGGCGGCGAGGTCCTGGCCCTGGCCGCGGTCATTCTCTGGGCCTGGTTCGCGCGGGCCGCGGTGACCCGCCTAGGCCGCCCGCCGGACCTGGCCCGGGCGTCCTACAGCATGCTCGCCGCCAGTGCGGCGGTCGTCGCCGCGACCGGGGCAGCCTTGCTGACCGGCACCATCGAGGTCCGCTACGACCTCTCGCCGTCCTCCATCGGCCTGGTTCTCTGGCTCGGCATCATGGCCAACGGCCTGACCATGGTGTTCTGGATGACCGCCAGCCGCCTGCTCGGCGTCACCGTCGCCTCGATCCACCTGAACGGCGTGCCGTTTTACGTGATCCTCATGGCGCTGGCCGTGGGCGGCACGATCTACACCTCCCAGGTCTGGGGCGCGTGCCTGGTCGCGGCCGGCGCCCTGCTCGCCCAGCTGCCGGCCCGCAAGCGCGCCCCCGCGGCCATCCCGCTCGAGGATTGATGAAACGGAGACACCGCCCCATGCATCTCGTCACCTACAACATTCAATACGGCGTCGGAAAGGATTGGAAAGTCGATTTGGACCGCATCGTCGCGGCGGTGGACGGCGCCGACGTGATCGCCCTGCAGGAGGTGGTCCGCCACATGCCCATGACCGGGGCCGGCGACCAGCCGGCAGAGCTGGCGGCCCGCCTGCCCGGTTACTACTGGGTCTATGGCGCCGGCGTCGACCTCGACTGCAGCGAGGCGGGCGACGACGGAA
>CALJXB010000220.1 GCA_937974415.1 uncultured Kiloniellales bacterium | reverse complement strand
CCGGAATGTGGACCTTTGGCTAGCCGTTTAGGCCCGGGCCCACGAACTTTCTAACGACCCTCGATATACGCCCAGTGATACCTCAACAATCGATATCGGTTTGTGTTCCGAATATTAGGCGATTTCCGCGCGGAGTGGAGTCATTTCCCGTCGCGGCCGACCCTCTAGCTCGCATTGGGGTCTGCAGGGGCAAACCCGGGAATTCGCTCCTGGGGGCGTGCACGGCACGACTGCAGGCGCGATTCTCCCGCCGCGGCTTGCCTCGCCGCGGCGGCAGGCCCCGGCTCACATTCTCAGGCGGTCCATCAGCCAGACGTAGACGAAACCCAGAGTCAGCACCGGGGCGCGCAGGGCCGGGCCGCCGGGAAAGCGGCGTTGGGGGATGGCGGCCAGGAGATCGAATCGCTCGGCGGTGCCGGCGACCACCTCGGCCAGGATCTGCCCGGTGATGGCGGCAAGCGCCACGCCGTGGCCTGTGTAGCCTTGGGCGTAGAAGACGTTGGGCGCCAGGCGGCCCACGTCGGGCAAGCGGCTCATGGTGTTGGCGAAGGTGCCGCCCCAGGCGTAGTCGATCGGGATCGCGGAGAGCTGCGGGTAGATCTTGAGCATGTGGCGGCGCACCACGGCGGCCAGGTCCTTGGGCTCCCGGCCGGGATAGCCGAGCCCGCCGCCGAAGATCAGCCGGCCGTCGGGCGACTTGCGGTAATAGTAGACTTGCCGGTGGGTGTCCCAGAGGCAGGCGTTGTTGGCGATGATCCGGGCCGCCAGGTCCGCGGGCAGGGGCGCGGTCGCCAGCTGGTAGTTGTCGGCCGGCAGGATGCGGGGCGCAATCTCCGGCGCCAGCTTGCCGAGATAGCCGTTGCAGCCGAGAACGACGAAGCGCGCCGTCACTCGGCCCTCGGCCGTCCGGGCCATTGCCGGATCGCCCCCAGCAATTTCCTCGACCGGCGAGCGCTCGAAGATCCTGGCACCGGCGTCCGCGGCGGCGCGCGCCAGGCCGAGGGCCAGGTTCAAGGGATGGAGATGGCCGGCGCTGGCGTCGAACATGCCGCCCACGTAGCAGCGGGCACCGGAAACCGCCTCGAGTTCGGCCTTGTCGAGTATGCGATAGTGCGGGTAGCCGTAATCCCGCGACACGAACTCCACGTGGGCCTTCATATGGTCGAGATCCGCCGGCTTTACGGCGCAGGCCTGATGGCCGGTCACGAAGTCGCAGTCGATGCCATGGCTGCCGATGAGCCGCTTGACCAGCGCCTTGCCGTCGGCGGCGACCTGCCACAGCAAGCGCGCCCGTTCGGGCCCGTACCGCTGGACCAGGTCCGGCTGGGTGTCTACTTGCGCCGCGCCGAGCTGGCCGCCGTTGCGCCCGGAGGCGCCCCAGCCGACCCGCCGGGCCTCCAGCAACACTGTGTCGTAGCCCCGCTCCGCCAGGTGGAGCGCCGCCGAGAGCCCGGTATAGCCGCCGCCGATCACGCAGACGTCGCACGTCACGTCGCCGGCCAGAGTCGGCGCTGTGAGGGCCGGCGCGGCGGTCGCCGCGTAGAGCGAGTCGGGATAGCTCATGGCACTGTTTCCGGGAGCATAGGCCAGCCCGCCGCCAGGGGGTAGCGCCAACCGGCATGGCCCGGATCGCCCCGCCGTACCATGTCCTGGGGAGCGCGAACGGAGCGAGGCCGGATCATGACGCCGGGGCGGCGGCCTTCGAACCGGTTGGCGCAAAAGCGCGGTAAGCGGCGCGGCGCGCGACACGCTCCGACCGGCGGCGAAATTGGGGTGGTAGTGGCGATTGGAATCACACGTTTGGGCACGTATGCTCGGCGATAGGAAGCATTGAAAAACAGAGGGTGCAATCGATGCGAGACACTTCGGTGCAAGGACCTGAGGCGGCAGGGGCGATGCGCGCCAATTACTGGCCGCTGTCGGGCGACGTCAAGCAAGACATCCTGCCGTGGACCTGGTGGCTGCGCTTGGCCGGCCAGTGGGGCTTGGTCAACATCAATCTCGGCCGCACTGCCGCCCCGGATGTTGAGCGGCAGATCCTCGACGAGGTCGGCAGCTACGGCCGACAGCTCGGCCGCGTCTCCGAGGCACTGCAGGCGGTGATTGAGGCGACGCTGACGAAAGAGGACGGCCAGCTCGACCGCACCAAGCTGAGCGACGACCAAATCGCCGCGCTGGTCGGGCTTAAAGATCTCCTGGAAGCCGTCGAAGACGTGAAGCGGAGATGAAAGGTGCGATCGGTGAAGCACCTTTCAAGCTGAGACATTAGGCTGACCGACCGCACCTTGACCTGACCGGCCCGATCGGCGAGAGACCGGGTCATGTCGCCGCGCCGACCCTTGCTGCACTGGCTGCTGCTCTTGGCCCTGGTCGCCATGTGGGGCACCTCCTTTCTGCTCACCAAAGTGGCGGTCGCCGCGATTGCGCCCCTCGACCTGGTCGCCGGGCGCTTCGTGCTGGGCACCGCGGTCCTCCTGGCGCTGCTCATCGTCACCCGGCGGCGCCTACCCGCCGGCGGCCGGCTGTGGCTTTTCATCGTCGCCATCGCCTTGGTCGGCAACTGCATCCCCTTCTTGCTGATCTCCTGGGGCCAGCAAAGGATCGACAGCGGCCTGGCCGGCATCCTCATGGCCATCATGCCCTTGACCACGGTGATGCTGGCCCATTTCTTCGTTGCCGGCGAGCGCCTCAACCGCTTCAAAGCGGCCGGCTTCCTGCTCGGCTTCCTGGGCATCGTGGTGCTCATGGGCCCCGCCGTCCTGCTCGAGCTCAGCGGCAGCGGCGCAGTCCTCTTGTCGCAACTCTCGGTGCTGGGCGGCGCGGTCTGCTATGCGGTCAACACCATCATCGCCCGGCACAGGCCGAAGAGCGACGCCCTGGTCGCCGCGGCCGGGGTCTCCCTGGTGGCTTGCCTCATCATGGCGCCGGTCTCCGCCGCCACCGGCCTGCCGGACCTGAGCACGATCCCGGCCCCGGCCTTGATGGCCCTGGCCGGCCTTGGCGTGGTCTCTACGGCCCTTGCGACGGTCGTCTATTTCAAGCTGATCGCCCTTGCCGGGCCCAGCTTTCTCTCCCTGATCAACTACCTGATCCCGGCCTGGGCGGTTCTCGCCGGCATGCTGGTCCTCGGCGAACGCCCGGACTGGACTGCCTTCGCGGGCCTGGCACTCATCCTATGCGGCATCGCGCTGGCCGAGACCAAGGGACGAAAAGCTGCCGAAGAGCGCGCCGAAGCCGAGTGCACGATCCCGCTTGATGCGCCGAACGACCGGCCCTAGGATCGTGCGCAGGAACCCCAGCGGGAGCCCACGAAGGACGAGTTCGATGAGAGACCAAGTGCTCCTCCGCCTAACCGGCCGCCGCCACCAGAAGTTCCAGCTCGTCCCCTAATCTCCGACGGATGATTTCGGCACGGCTCAAGCGCCGTGAGTCCTGCGGCCGCACGCCAGTGACGGCACGCTGTCTTCCTCGGAGAGTCCATTGCAATTATGACCAGACCCGGTTCCCGGCTCGCCGTCGATGTGGGCGGCACTTTTACAGATATCGCCCTGGAAGGCCCCGACGGCATCACCACGACCAAGACGCCGACCACACCCGGCGATCCGGCGGAGGCCGTGATCACCGGCATCCGCCTGGTCCTCGAGCGGGCCGCCCTGCCCGCCTCCGAGGTCGCCACGGTCATCCACGGCACGACACTGGCGACCAACGCGCTCATCGAGCGCAAGGGCGCCCGGGTGGGGGTCGTCACCACCCAGGGCTTCCGCGACGTTCTCGAGATCGCCTACGAGCGGCGCTACGACCAGTACGACATCTTCGTCGACAAGCCGGACATGCTGGTGCCGCGCGAGCGCTGCTACACGGTGGCCGAGCGGGTGGACGCCGACGGGGAGGTCTTGATGCCCCTGGACGAGGCGAGCGTTGAGCGGCTGGCAGAAGATCTCGCCCGCGACGGCGTCGAAAGCCTCGCGGTCGGCCTGCTGCACAGCTACGCCAACTCCGCTCACGAGCGGCGCCTGCTCGAGCTCTTGCAGGAACGCCTGCCTCACCTGTGGATCTCGCTCTCCGGCGAGGTGTCGCCGGAGATCCGCGAATACGACCGGCTCTGCACCACTCTCGCCAACGCCTACATCAAGCCGATGATGGCCGGTTATCTGGAGGACCTGGAGACGCGGCTGCAAGCCGAGGGCATTGCCGGCCCACTCTTCATCATGACCTCGGGCGGCGGCATGACGACCCTGGAGACGGCGGTGCGCTTCCCGATCCGGCTGGTGGAATCCGGGCCCAGCGGTGGCGCCATCCTGGCCGCCGCCATCGCCCGCTCCTGCGGCCTCGATGAGGTGGTGTCGTTCGACATGGGCGGCACCACGGCCAAGGTCTGCCTGATCGACGATGGCGCGCCCCAGTCGTCGCGCCATTTCGAGATCGCCCGCGCCGCGCGCTTCATCAAGGGCAGCGGCCTGCCGGTGCGCATTCCGGTGACCGAGATGATCGAGATCGGCGCCGGCGGCGGCTCTATCGCCTCGGTGGACTCCCTCGGCCGCATCGCCGTCGGCCCGGAGAGCGCCGGGGCCGAGCCGGGACCGGCCTGCTATCGGCGCGGCGGCACGCGGGCGACAGTGACCGACGCCGACGCGGCCCTCGGCTACCTGGATCCGGAGGCCTTCGCCGAGGGCCGCCTGCCGCTCGATCTGGCGCTCGCCGCCGGCGCCGTCACCCAGGACGTGGCGCAGGCGCTCGCACTGACCGCCGACGCTGGCGCCGACGGCATCTCGCAGATCGTCGACGAGAACATGGCAAACGCCGCACGAGTCCATGCGGTCGAACGGGGCAAGGACCTCGCCCAGCGCACCATGATCGCCTTCGGCGGCAACGGCCCGCTGCACGCCGCCCGGGTCGCCGAGAAGACCGGCGTTACGCGCATCGTCGTGCCGCCGGACCCGGGAGTCGGCTCGGCCATCGGCTTCCTCAACGCGCCGGTGTCCTACGAGATCGTGCGCAGCCACTACACGCTCTTCGACCGTTTCGACTTCGAGGGCGTCAACGCCCTGCTCGCCGACATGGAGCGAGAGGCCCAGGACATCGTTTCGCCGGGCGCGGCGGGCCAGGCGCTTACGGCCCGGCGGATCGGCTTCATGCGCTACCGGGGCCAGGGGCACGAGCTCGAGATCCCCTTGCCCGAGGGCCCGATCAACGCGCCGGCCCTGGAGGCGCTCCGCGGCGATTACGAGCGCGAATATGCCCGGCTGTTCAGCCGCGTCGTTCCGGGCATGCGGATCGAGGTCATGAACTGGGCGGTGGTGGTTGCGACCGAGGCTGAACCGCCCCGGCCGATACCGCCCTGCCCCGAGACCCGCGAAGCCAGGGCCGACGGTGCCCGCTCGCTCTATTTCGGGCGGCTTGGCGAACGCCGCGAGGTGCCCTGCTACCGGCGCGAAGCTCTTGAACCCGGCGACGGGCTGGAGGGGCCGGCCTTGATCGTCGAGGCCCAGACCACCAGCTACGTGGCGCCCGGCTTCGACGCGATCATTGACGGCGCCGGCAACATCGTCATGACCCGCCGCGAGAATAGTTGAGGCGGCGGAGGGAGACCAGGCCATGGTCAAGGCAGACAAGACGACCTCGATCGAACGGCAGGTCATGTGGAACCGCCTGCTCGCCGTCGTCGAGGAACAGGCCCAGACATTGATGCGCGCGGGCTTCAGCGCCATCGTGCGTGAAAGCGGCGATATCTCCGCCGGCATCTTCGACCTCGACGGCCGCATGCTGGCCCAGGCGGTAACCGGCACGCCGGGCCACATCAACACCATGGCCGAGGCCTGCCGTCACTTCACCACCATCTTTCCAACCGAGAGCCTGCGCCCCGGCGACGTCTACGCCACCAACGACCCCTGGCTCGCCGCGGGGCACCTGAACGACCTGCTGCTGGTGGCGCCGGTGTTTCACCGCGGCCGCCCGGTGGCACTGGTCAGCTGCACCTCCCACCTCTACGACGTGGGCGGACGCGGCATGGGGCCAGACGGCGCCGACGTCTTCGAGGAAGGCGTGCGCATCCCGCCGTGCCGCCTTGTCGAGGAAGGCCAAGTCAACCGGCTGCTGATCGACATCCTCAAGGCGAACTCCCGCACGCCGGTCGCCAACGAAGGCGACCTCTACGCCCTCATCGCCTGCTGCGACGTGGGCGGCCAGCGCCTCTCGGCCATGATGGAGGAATTTGCCCTCCATGAGCTGGACGACCTGGCCAAGGATATCCTCGAGCGCTCTCGCGAGGGCGTGTTGGCCGCGATCCGCGAGGTCCCGAGCGGCGTCTACGAACAGCAGATGCGGCTCGACGGCTACGACTTCGAGCTGGAGATTCAAGCCCGCATGACCGTCGGCAGCAACCGCATCGACGTGGATTTCGCCGGGACTTCGCCCTGCTCACGCTTCGGGATCAACGTGCCGCTGAACTACGCGACGGCCTATACGGTGTTCGGCATCCGCTGCATCGTCGGCCCCGAGATCCCCAACAACGCGGGCTCCCTCGCCCCCTTTGGGGTCACCGCCCCGCCCGGCTCGATCCTCAACCCCCAGGACCCGGCGCCGGTGGCCATGCGCCACGTCATCGGCCAAATCCTGCCGGACGCTGTGCTCGGCTGCCTGCACCAGGCGCTACCGGGCCGGGTTCCGGCGGAGGGCGCGTCGTGCATGTGGGACCTCCCCTTGCGCAGCGCGCCGATCACGGTTCGCGACGGCAACGCCACGGCTTTTGCCGTGGAAGCCACCCACAACGGCGGCACCGGCGCGCGGCCGACCAAGGACGGGCTGTCCGCCACCGCCTACCCCAGCGGCGTGTGGGGTAGCCAGGTGGAGATCACCGAGAGCACCGAGCCGCTCAGGATCCTGCGCCGCGAGCTGCGCCCGGACTCCGGCGGGCCGGGCCGGTGGCGCGGCGGGCTCGGCCAGGTGATCGAGATCGAAAACCGGGAGGGCGCCGCCATGGAGCTGCTGGCGGCCTACGAGCGGACCCGCTATCCCGCGCGTGGGCGCGCCGGCGGCGGCGATGGGGCCTGCGGCACCCTCGCGCTCGCCTCGGGCCAAGCAGTCGCCCCCAAGGGCGTACAGGAGATCCCGCCAGGCGAACGTTTGATCGTCGAGATGCCCGGCGGCGGCGGCTACGGCGATCCCCGCGAACGAGAGCCGGAGCGGGTCGCCGCCGACGTGCGCCGGGGCCTGGTCTCGCAAGAGGCGGCCGCCCGGGACTACGGCGTGATCGTCGACGCGTCTGGCGCCGTCGACGCCGAGGCGACCCGGCGGCGGCGCGCCAAGGCATCGCAGGAGTAAACCCGCGCCATGAGCCATACCCCGATTTCCAACGACACACTGATCCGCGAGGTGGAGACGCGCCTCGTCGAGATCGACGGGGCCGCCCTACGGATTGGCCGCCTGGCCCGACTCCAAGCCGAGCTGCGGGCCCGCGACCTCGCCGGCTGCGTGCTGTTCGACCCGGTCAACATGCGCTACGCCACCGGCCTCCGGAACTACCAGGTGATGCAGATGCACATCCCCTTCCGCTATGCCTTCGTGCCGGCCGACGGCATGGCGGTCGGTTTCGAGCTTGGCGCCGAGGGCGCGGAGACCCCCTATCCGGAAACGGTGGCCGATATCAGGCCCAGCCGGATCCCGAATTTCTTTCTGGCCGGCAGCCGCCTGGGCGAGCACGCCCGGCGCTGGGCCGCCGACATCAACCAGTTGGTGAAGGACCATGCCGGGGCCAACCGCCGTGTCGCCGTCGACCGTATCGGCCCAGCACACCTGGCGGCGCTCGAGGCGGCCGGCCTCACGGCGGTCGAGGCTCAGGAGCCCATGGAGCTCGCCCGAGCCGTCAAGCTGCCCGAGGAACTGGCGCTCATGGCCGTCGACATCTTCGTCGCCGAAGCCGGGATCGCCCGCATGAAATCGGCCCTGCGCCCCGGCCTCACGGAGAACGCCTTCTGGTCGGTGCTGCACGAGACCAACACGGCGGCCGGCGGCGAGTGGATCGAGTGCCGCCTGGTCGCCTCGGGCCAACGTACCAACCCCTGGGGCGCCGAATGCAGCGGCAAGATGATCGAGGCCGGCGAACTGGTCGGCTTCGACACCGACATGGTGGGCCCCGGCGGCACCTGCGCCGACATCTCCCGCACCTTGCTGTGCGGCGACGGCCCGCCCAGCCGGCGGCAGAAGGACCTCTACCGCCTGGCGGTCGAGCAGCTCGAGCACAACATGGCGCTGGTACGGCCGGGGATCTCGTTCCGCGACTACGCCGAGCGCTGTTGGCCCCTGCCGGCGGCCTATGTGGCCAATCGCTACCCGGAGGTCGCCCACGGCATCGGCCTGTGCGACGAATACCCCGGCATCCCGCCGATCCAGGATTGGGATGAGCGCGGCTACCGCGGCGGCTACGAGGGCGTGATCGAGGAGAACATGACCCTCTGCGTCGAGTCCTACATCGGCGCCGACGGCGGCCCCGAGGGGGTCAAGCTGGAGCAGCAGGTGCTGGTCACCGCCGAGGGTTGCCGCCTGCTCTCGACCTTTCCCCTGGAAGATATTTTTCTCACCTGATGCCCGAGTTGATGAGTTCTCCGTCCGGGCTGTTTGGGCTTTATTCGGCGGCCCGCCAGCCGGCGGCCTCGGCCTCCTCGACGCTGCAGAACCAGCGCTCGCCCTTGGCCTCGCTGATCCAGACCCAGCCGTAGCGGGTCTCGCCCGGGCGGTGAAAGAGGTGCGCGCCGTCTTCGCCGATATCGCCCTTGATTTGGCAATCGCCCCGGGCCTCCTCGGCGGCCTGTCGCTGCTTGAGGCGCTTGGACAGGTTCTGGTGGCGCAGGGTACAGGCGCTGCAGCCTTGCAGATCGTCGGGCTCTTCCGCCGCTCCTTCTTCGACCGGCGCCGGGGGCGTCGCCTCGGCCTCGCTCTGGCCCGCCGCGGCGGAACCCATGGCTGCCAGGGCAAAGACCAAACCCGCAAACAGAACACGCATGACATGCCTCGCCTGACCCATGACCTAGTAAGCCTAAAGCAGGGCGCGGCCTCTTGCAAAATGCGCTTGATCGCGCGGCGGCGCTGGTGTCTGCTCCGCCGACCACAAGGACGACCAAGACCAAGGAGAGTGCCGTCATGCGGGTGGTGTTCACCGACTTCGTCCAATCGGATCTTCAGCTGGAACAGGGCCTGTTGAACGCAGCCGGCTTGCAGCTGGTCGCGGCCGAGCCCCAATGCGGCACCGAAGACGAGATCATCGCCTGCGCCAAGGACGCGTCGGCCCTCATTGTCCAGTCCGCCCCCGTCACGGAGCGGGTCTTGGCCGCCCTGCCAACTTTACGCATCGTCAGCGTGCCCGGCATCGGCGTCGACATGGTCGATCTCGACGCCGCCCGCAAACACGGCGTCTGGGTCGCCCATGTGCCCGACGGCAACCTCACCGAGGTGGCCTGTCACGCCGTCGCCATGGCGCTGTCGCTGATCCGGCATCTGCACCTCTACGACGCCGCTGTGCGCGCCGGCGAGTGGAGCTACGACGGCACCGGGCCGCTGACCCGCCCCGGCAAGATGACCCTGGGCGTGATCGGACTGGGCAAGATCGGCCGCCTGGCCGCCGCCTATGCAACGCCCATCTTCGGCTCCATCATCGGGTTCGATCCCATGCTGCCCGCCGCCGCCTGGCCCGAGGGCGTGAAGCGCGAGGCGAGCCTTTCCGAGCTCTGCGCCGCCAGTGACGTGATCACCTTGCACCTGCCGCTTACCAAGGAGACCCGCGGCATGGTGAACCGCCAACTCCTGGACCGCATGAAGACCGGCAGCTATCTGGTCAACGTCTCGCGCGGCGCCGTCGTCGAGATCCCGGACCTGCTGGAGGCTCTGGACAGCGGCCAGCTGGCCGGCGCCGCCCTGGACGTGTTGCCCCAGGAGCCGCCGGACCCGGACGATCCGGTGCTCGGCCACCCCAAGGTCATCCTCAGCCCCCACGCGGCCTTTTACTCGCTGGACTCCGACGAGGAGCTCCGGCGCCGCTCGGTCACCAACGTCACCACCTTCCTCGAGACCGGCCGCCCCGAGAACGTTGTTGTCGAGGGCAGCCGCTGAGCTCCAGTCCCCGGTGGCCGATCACAGTCCCCACACCACCAGCGGACGACGCTTCGACGACGGCCGAACCACCGCCCCGAATGCCCGCTTTCGCCTAGTGTCGACCGCTTTGCCCTCAACAGCAGACGCAATTGACGGGCTTTCCGAGAGTCGCCTTGTGACCCACAGGAGACAATTGGCCTGATGTGATAAGATTGAATGCTGCCGCCCATCTCACCGTCTCGAGCAGCAATCAAATACCTTCATGCCTCAACAAGACCGGGATTGTCCGACAGATGATGGTTAGGTCCGTCTTGAAGATCTTCCAAGGCGTAGCCTGTAAGAGTAGCTCATAGTATTGCCTATCAAGGGCGACACCCTCTTTGAGAAAAGTACCGTAGTTGACTTTTACTGCTGTGCTCTTGTTCGCTTGATAGAGACCTGTCAGTCCTCCGGGCAGTTTGTCACGATGCCTATAATCAAAACGCTCGCCTTCAAGAGTGACCCAACCGTCATGGTCCGGGGAACAACGCCAATCGCGCAACGGGACAGGTCGCGGACCGACAAAGGACATTTCGCCCTTCAAGACGTTGAAGATTTGCGGCAGTTCGTCTAAGTACATCTTTTTTATGAGTTTTCCGAGACGGGTGCGATCCGGACCAGCGTCCTCAACAAAGCGAAGCTGGGCGCAATTACCCAAACGAGGGCCGTCCTCACCGAGTTGCCGACTCAGTTCGGCCACCTCCTCTTCCCGCATCGCAGCTGACTTGGCGGCAAGCGCCTCCATTTTCGATATCCGAATTTTAATGACGGGAATCACGCCGCCGTATGCGTGACGATAAACTTGGCGGAAGACGGGCCCGCGGTCGTCCCGGAACACAATGCCCAAAAGCTTATAGGTAACCCAAATCATGAGCAGGAGCGGGCTGGCGAGAAGTGCGATGGGTATACCTAAAGCTAGGTCGAGCATGCGCTTCGCGCGCATATTCGCACCTGGCACCGGCAACAGAGTGGCGATGGTTAAGCGATCCAGAGCCGCTCCTGTGTTTGTTATGGGCATCGGTAATCCCGTCTTGCTCTCCGATAAAATGTAAGGATTCTGGCCGGTCGGAGATTTGAGATAGATCATAGCGGTTTCCACGTGCCTAGATCCCAGTAAAGCTGCGTTTGTAACCGGGAAAGGATCCGATCTCGATACCCGGTTCTGATGCAGTGGACGGCTCCCATCCAACGGCATCGCAATGTCGCCTTATGGCTAGTTGCGGACTCCCTGGGTGGTCGGCCAGCACGTCCGCTTTGCGCCTGACAGCAGACCTTCGATCCCCGATGTCTGTCTTACCGCCGAATCAGTCCGATCTATGCCCAGACGCGGACTCAAGCCAGTAAGCCGCTGCGGGCGATGCGGGTATTTGCGCTTCTTATGCTACATGCGTGCCATGTTCGCAGGCCTGAAGCGGTGGAACAAGATCGCGAGCAGACCAATCTGGGTCACGACGTAGAAGACCTCCGGCCCCATCCCGGCACCATACACCAACCAGACAAGTGTAATGAAGCCGAACACTACGGCGAATAGGACCAATGCCATCCAGAAAGCAATCGCCCCCGCCTTTTCGCGATTTAGTGACATCCACTGGGCGACCTTCGCCATGACGTAAGCATAGCCAAGAAATCCGAGAACGGTCTGCATACCGGCAATGAACGCGTAACGCAGATCTTTGGGAATTCCGGCGGAGGTCATGCCGTTGTTCAATAGCTCCGCCGGAAGCAATGCCAAGGCGAAGGCGGCTATCAACGCAAAAGGCGTGATGGCGGCGAAAAGATAGGGTTTCATAAGTCGAATCTTCCCCGGGCGCTCGCCCATATCGTCCGCAACTGGTAACACAGGGCGCGTTTCCAAACCAATCCTTGCAAGGACGGCGTGGCGCGCGCCTCCGTGTAGCCTCAGGTTGCGTTGTCGGCGAGTCACGCGGGCCGCCACGTCCCGCAATGAGCGCAAAGTCATTTGGTATTTTCGTCATGATCAACTTGCATCGTCATATCTAATAAGGAAATTGATCGTACTGAGTTCCAGCATCTAGATTGACTGCCGGGGCACCACTTCTGCATATGGCTATGAACGGTCCTGACAGCTCCTGACAAACAACGTCCGCTCTTCCCTCAGAAGCAGACATCGGCGCGAGACTGCTCAAATTTTGGAAAGACAGAGGGCCACCAGCGGTTCCTGAACTACTAGTGGCCCATATCACTGGGCAGGTTACAGAGGCTGTGTCTCTGAGCGAAGGATAGCCAAGGCGGCTCTGATGACAAAGTCGAGCGAAAGCGTTATATTCACCCGGATATAACGGTTATGATCTCTCATATGTCAGACACTGCCAAAACAGCCAGTCAGCAGCGCGGGCGACCTTTCAAGAAAGGCGCAAGCGGCAATCCACGCGGTCGCCGGGCCGGCTCCCGCAATAAGGCGACCGTGCTCCTCGAGAAAATGATGGCCGACGATGGCGAGGGCGTGGTCAACGCTGTGCTAGAGGCCGCCAAGGGCGGTGATATGCAGGCCGCCCGCATCATCCTGGACCGTATCTGCCCGCCCAGGAAGGAGCGGCCCATTAGCTGCAAGCTCCCGAAGCTGGAGGACACCAGCGACCTGATAGCCGGCATCTCGGCGATCATGGCAGCCGTTGCAAATGGCGAGCTAACGCCCGGCGAGGGGCAGGCGTTGGCGTCGTTG
>CALJXB010000219.1 GCA_937974415.1 uncultured Kiloniellales bacterium | reverse complement strand
CCGACCCTCATGACCTATACCGCCAAGCGCGAGGACTTGGTGGCGGCCGCCGAGGAACTCTTCGACGTGGTCGGCTCGGGCGCGGTCAAGATCGAGGTCAACCAGACCTATCCCCTGGCCGAGGCCGCCCAGGCCCACCGCGACCTGGAGGCGCGCAAGACCACCGGCTCGACCGTGCTGCTGCCGTAGAGAACAATTCGGGAGAAACAGATTTCACCACAGAGACACAGAGGAACATAATTCAGAACAAAATCAGAGTTTTACTTAATCTCTGCTTTGCACTCTGTGGTCTCTGTGTCTCTGCGGTCAGACTTCTTTTCGATCCGTCACGCTCGGCTGCCGCCGTTACTGGTTCATGGCGTCGAAGAAGTCGGCGTTGTTCTTCGAATGCTTGAGCTTGTCGTTGAGGAACTCGATCGAGTCGGTAACACCCATGGGCATGAGGATACGCCGCAAGACCCACATCTTCGAGAGCGTGCCCTTGTCGACCAGGAGCTCCTCCTTGCGGGTGCCGGACTTGCCGATATCCATGGCCGGCCAGGTGCGCTTGTCGGCCAGCTTGCGATCGAGCACGATCTCTGAGTTGCCGGTGCCCTTGAACTCTTCGAAGATTACCTCGTCCATTCGGCTGCCGGTGTCGATCAGCGCCGTCGAGATGATGGTCAGGCTGCCGCCCTCCTCGATGTTTCGCGCGGCGCCGAAGAAGCGCTTGGGGCGCTGCAGGGCGTTGGCATCGACGCCGCCGGTCAGCACCTTGCCGGAGGACGGCACAACGGTGTTGTAGGCGCGGCCCAGGCGGGTGATGGAATCCAACAGGATCACCACGTCGCGCTTATGCTCGACCAGGCGCTTGGCCTTCTCGATCACCATCTCGGCGACCTGCACGTGGCGCACCGCCGGCTCGTCGAAGGTCGAACTCACCACCTCGCCTTTCACGGAGCGGGCCATGTCGGTGACCTCCTCCGGGCGCTCGTCGATGAGCAGGACGATCAGATAAACCTCGGGGTGATTGGCGGCAATGGAATGGGCGATGTTCTGCAGGATCATGGTCTTGCCGGTGCGCGGCGGGGCCACGATCAAGGCTCGCTGGCCCTTGCCAAGGGGGGCCGTCAAGTCGATCACCCGGGTCGTCAGGTCCTTGCTCTCGCTGTTCTCGACTTCGAGGCTCAACTTCTCGTCCGGGTAGAGCGGCGTCAGATTGTCGAAATTGATGCGGTGACGGGCGTTCTCGGCCGGATCGAAATTGATCCCGTTGACCTTCAAGAGGGCGAAATAGCGCTCGCCTTCCTTGGGCGAGCGGATCTGCCCGTCGACCGTGTCGCCGGTCCTCAGCCCGAAGCGGCGGATCTGGCTGGGGCTCACGTAGATGTCGTCTGGGCCGGGCAGATAGTTGGCTTCCGGCGAGCGCAGGAAGCCGAAGCCGTCCTGCAGCACCTCCAGGACGCCCGAGCCGTAGATCGCCACGTCGTTCACGGCGAGCTGCTTCAGGATCGCGAACATCATGTCCTGCTTGCGCAGCGTGCTCGCGTTGTCGATTTCCAGCTCCTCGGCGTAGGCGAGGAGGTCCGCCGGGCTCTTTTCTTTCAGTTCTTTCAAATTCATAGCTGTTGTCGTTCTAAGCGTTCAAGCGGGCCGAAACGGGCCGCTGAGTCTGGGAAGATGGAGTTATCCGGGCGCCCCGACAGGTCAGGAATGCCGAAGCTGCGCAAACGAACGGGAGGGTGGATTGGGGACTTAGCCTCAATATGGAGATTGCCGGCCCACAGAGCAAGAGCCGATTGCAAGGGCGTCGATACTCAATGCCGCTGGCCCTGTCAAGCCGTCAGGCCGCAAGGGCCGGCCTTGCGGGCCTGACTTCGAAGCCTAAAACGGCCGGACGACCACCAGCACCACGATGCCGATCATCAAGACGGTCGGCACCTCGTTCATGATCCGGTAGAAGCGCTGGGAATGGCGGTTTTCATCCCTGGCGAAGTAGCGCCGCCAGCGGGCGAAGCCGGCATGAACGAGCTGCATGACGATCAGCAGGGCAAACTTGGCATGCATCCAGCCTGCGGCCCAGAGGTCGTTGTTCGCGGCCAGCATAAGGCCGAAGACCCAGGCCGCGATCATGGCCGGATTGACAATCGCCCGGAGCAGGCGACGCTCCATGACCTTGAAGGTTTCCGACTGGCGGGACCCCGGCTCGGCCTCGCAGTGATAGACGTAGAGCCGCGGCAAATAGAGCATGCCGGCCATCCAGGCGATCACCGCGATGATGTGAAGCGCCTTGACCCAAAGATAGGCTTCACCGAGAAATCCCGCCATTTCTACTCCCTCCCCTCACGACCGTATCCGCTTCAACGTGCCACAGGACAGTGGCCGCAGGCGGCGGGACAAGCCCTTCCTCCGGCCCCGGAGTCGACGGCTGGACCTTCCTCGAGATCCCCCGCGACCGCCGCTGCGACCAGGTCGGCCAAGCCGCCAACGAAGGCCCGTCCGCTGCCAACCGTGGCGACTCTGAGATAAAGCGGCACGCCGCTTGACTCCGCCAGCTTGCGGTATTCGACGTCGAGCTCGACCAGGGTTTCCGAATGCTCGGAGACGAAGGCAAGCGGAACCACGATGAGTGGCACGCCGTCGCGGCCGGCGCGTTCGATTTCCGCATCGGTATAGGGCTTGATCCACTCCAGCGGCCCGACCCGGCTCTGGTAGCTGACGATCCAGTCGAGGTCGCCGGTGGCCGTGCCGCTGTGAACCAGCGCATCGACGATGGCCGCCGCGCTTTGCTCGACCTGCCATTGATAGGGATCGCCCGCCGCCACCACCTTTTCGGGTAGGCCGTGGGCGGAAAACAGCACCCGCGGCCGGCCGCGCTTGCTGGCTTCCGTCAGACTGGCCCCCACGGCCGCGGCCATTTCCGCAATGAACCCCGGTTGCCGGGGGTAACAGCAGATCGCGCGGCTCGGCGCCGCGAGCCGCGCCCGTTTGGCGGCGGCTCGCCACTCGGCCAGGGACGAAGCGGTCGTCGTGGTGGAGTATTGCGGATAGAGCGGCAGCAAGACGACCCGATCGGGCGCGTAGGCCTTCACGGCTCGGGCCGCCTCGTCGCTCCGCGGGTGCCAATAGCGCATGGCGATGAAGGCGCGGACTTGGTGCCCCTCGCCCGAGAGGCGGTTGCGCAGCTCCTCCTCGAGGGCTTCGGCCTGGGCCTGGGTGTTGGGCAGCAGCGGCGAGCCGCCGCCCAAGTGCTGGTATATCTCCCGCGCGATGGGCGCGCGACGGCGCGAGATCGTCTTGGCGACCAGCCAGCGCAAGGGACGCGGCAGGCTGATGATTGCCGGATCGTTGAAGAGATTGAACAAGAAGGGCTGGACGGCGTCGGGCGTATCGGGTCCGCCGAGATTGAATAGCACGATGGCGATCTTGGTCATGCCCTGGCCCGCCTCAGCCGCCTGTATCGCGAACAATCCGGACCAGCCGTGCGACGTTCTCCAGCGGCGTCTCCGGCAGGATCCCATGGCCAAGATTGAAGATGAAGGGCCCCTGGCCCAAGGCAGCGAGAATGCGTCGGACCTCGTCGTCAAGTCTGGTACCGCCAGCGATCAGAGTTTGTGGATCGAGATTGCCCTGCACCGCGACCCGCGTCTGCAATTCCTCACGCGCCCACATCAAGTCTACCGACGAGTCGAGCGACAAGGCGTCGGCGCCGCTCTCGCGAGCGAAGTCCCGATAGACCTCGCCGGCCGCCCGGGGGAAAAGGATAACCGGCACGTCCGGGTGAGCCGCCTTGAGCCGCCGGACGATCTCACTGAGCGGCTCCAGGGACCAGCGCCGCATGTCGTCGAGGGACAAGGCCCCGGCCCAGGAATCGAAGATCTGCAGGACCTCCGCACCAGCCGCCACCTGTGCCGAGAGGTGGTCGAAGGTCGCTCTCGCCAGGAGTTCCATCAGGCGAGCGAAATCCTGAGGCCGCTCCGCCATCCAGTGCTTGGCGCAGGCGAAGTCCCGCGAGCTGCCGCCCTCGAGCATATAGGTCGCCACTGTCCAAGGTGCGCCGGCGAAGCCGATCAACGCGGTCTCCGGCGGCAGGCACCCGCTGAGCACCGCGAGCGCCGTATAGACCGGATGCAGCGCCTCGACCAAAGCCTCGCCCTCCAGCCGATCGAGATCCGCGGCATCCGCAAGGGCCTCCAGCCTGGGTCCCCGCCCTTCTTCGAACCAGACCTTCTGGCCAAGCGCGTGAGGCACCACCAGGATGTCCGAGAACAGGATCGCTGCATCGAATTCGTACCGGCGGATCGGTTGCAGAGTCGCCTCGACGGCCAGCTCGGGATTAAAGCAGAAGTCGAGGAACCCGCCGGCCGTCCGGCGCAAGGCACGATACTCCGGTAGATAGCGCCCGGCCTGCCGCATGAGCCACAGTGGCGGAGGACTTAGCGAGTCACCGGATAGGGTCCGCAGGAGCGCCTTGGGTTGCGGCTTCGAAGCCGGTGGCGTGGACCCGGCCGGCGAGTCCTGAGCGTGGCTTTTCTTATCCATACATCAAGTCTTAAAGAGTCTTAGAATCTTGATTGTTGTAGTTGAGGCTGTGCAAACCGTGACGGGCGGGTTATCCGGCGATCGATCCCCGAATCCAAGATGGCGGACCTTAAACCGCGAGGCCGCGTCGTTAAAAGGTGTGATCTGGGGACGGCCAGCGCAATGGCATGATTTACCCTGGAAACACGGTCTGCTGCCATCTTGAAAACTTGGGAATGAATCTGCGTCTGCGCGAACGGTGCGCAGGTTTAGAGCCGGAGCCGGTGTCTGTGGGTAAACGCTCCAATCGATTTCGGCGAGGGTGCATGAATTGACTCGCGTGTATAATGGACCCGTGAGTTTTCCCCCTGTCTCAATCATACTCAACAGGCTTCGAGCCAGTGAGGAGTTAGGACGTCAATGGCTGTTTGCCACCTGCATCTCGTTTCCGACGCGACCGGCGAGACGGTCAATTCGGTGGCCCGGGCCTGTGCGGTCCAGTTCGAGGGCATCGAGCCGGTCGAGCATACCTGGATGCTGATTCGCACCAAGGGCCAGATCGAAAAGGCGCTGAAGGGCATTGCGGCGGAGCCGGGCCCGGTGCTCTTCACGCTCGTCAACCGCGAGCTGCGCATCGCTTTGGTCGACGGCTGCCGTAAACTGGGCGTGCCATGCATTGCGGTCCTGGATCCGATCATGCATGCCTTGGCGGCACATTTGAATTTGGAGATCCGCGGGCGGCCCGGTCTGCAGCACGTGCTGGACTCCGACTACTATCAGCGCATCGACGCCATGAACTTCGCGCTGTCCAGCGACGACGGCCAGAACGGCGCGCACTTGAACGAGGCCGATATCGTGCTGCTCGGGGTCTCGCGCACGTCCAAGACGCCGACCTGCATTTACCTGGCGAACCGGGGGATCAAGGCTGCCAACGTACCGGTCGTGCCAGGCGTTCCCTTGCCGCCCGAAGTCGTCTCGGCGACGCATCCGCTGATTGTCGGCTTGACCAAGGACCCGGCCCGCCTGGTGCAGGTGCGGCGCAACCGCCTCAGGATGATCGCCCATGGCAGCGATGACACGGACTACACCGACCTCGAAAGCGTTCGCCAGGAGGTGAGCTTCGCCCGCAAGCTGTTCACCAAGAACGGTTGGCTGGTCATCGACGTCACCCGGCGCTCGATCGAGGAAACCGCTGCGACGATCCTGACCCACTATGCCCGCTACAAGGGCCGGGGCGCCGATGTCCTTGTCGGCGAGTGACCACGCAGCGACACCGGCGATCGGCGCGGCCGAACCGGGACCGCCCCGGCTGATCCTGGCCTCGGCCAGCCCGTCGCGCGCGGCGGTCATGCGTCAGGCCGGGCTGATGGCGCTCAACGAGCCAGCGCAGATCGACGAAGCGGAAGTCAAGATGGGCCTTAAGGCGGAAGGCGCCGGGCCGCGGGTCATCGCCGAGACGCTCGCCGAGCTGAAGGCGCAGAAGATCTCCCGGCGCCGAGCGGGTGCCCTGGTCATCGGCGCGGATCAAATGCTCGAGTGCGAGAACGCCTGGTTCGACAAACCCGCCGATCTCGCGCAGGCAGCGGCCCATCTCAGCGCCCTGAGCGGCAAGACCCACCGACTGATCTCGGCCGTTTGCGCGGTGCGCGACGGCGACCGCCTCTGGCACCATGTCGCGGAAGCCCGCCTGACCATGCGGCCGCTGAGCGAGGCCTTCATCGCGGACTACCTGGCCGCCGTCGGCCCGGCGGCCCTGAGCTCCGTGGGCGCTTATCAGCTGGAGGGCCTCGGCGCGCAGCTGTTCACCCGGGTCGAAGGCGACTATTTCACCATCCTCGGATTACCCCTTCTGCCGCTGATGGATTTCCTGCGCAACCACGGAGTGATCGCGACGTGAGTCTCAGCGGCAAGGCGCGCCTCGCCGGCGTCATGGGCTGGCCGGTCGAGCATTCGCTGTCGCCCCGCCTGCACGGCTATTGGCTCGAGCAGCACGGGATCGACGGCGCTTACGTCCCGCTCGCCGTCGCGCCGGCCGATCTGCCGACGGCTTTGACGGCCTTGCCCGCGCTCGGCTTCCGCGGCGTCAATCTGACCCTGCCCCATAAGGAGCAGGCGCTGGATCTTTGCCAGGAGGTGGACGATCTGGCCCGGCGCATCGGTGCGGCCAACACCATCGTCGTGCGCGACGGCCGGCTATTCGGCAGCAACAGCGAGGCCTTCGGGTTCTTGGCGAACCTCAAGGACGGCGCGCCCGACTGGCGCGCCGAGGCGGCGCCGGCCGTGGTCTTGGGGGCCGGCGGCGCGTCGCGCGCGGTGGTCGTGGCGCTCGCCGATGCGGGTGTGCCGGAGGTGCGCCTCGTCAACCGGACCCGGGAGCGGGCCGAGGCCCTGGCTACGGCCCTAGGCGGCGCCCTGTCCGTTTATGACTGGGACCGGCGAGAGGCTGCCTTGGCCGAGGCGGGCCTCCTGGTCAACACCACCACCCTCGGCATGGCGGGCCAGCCGCCTCTCGACCTCGATCTCGGCGCGCTGCCGGTCGAGGCCGTGGTTACCGACATCGTCTATACGCCCCTCATGACGCCGCTCCTGCAGGCGGCGCGGACCCGCGGCAATCCGCTGGTCGACGGTCTGGGCATGCTGCTGCACCAGGCGCGCCCCGGCTTCGAGGCCTGGTTCGGCGTCCGCCCCGAGGTGACGCCGGGATTGCGCGACTTCGTGCTATCTGCGTGACGAGTGCCTCGGATGAGCGACGGTGATCCGCGATGTTGGTGATAGGCCTGACCGGTTCCATCGGCATGGGCAAGTCCTCCGCGGTCGCCATGCTGCGGCGCATGGGGCTCCCGGTGCATGACGCCGACGCCGCAGTTCATGAGCTGATCGGGCCGGGAGGCGGTGCCGTCGAGGAGATCGCCAAGGCCTTTCGCGGCGTGGTCAAAGACGGGGTCGTCGACCGCAGGCGCTTGGGCGACAAGGTGTTCAAGGATCCGGCGGCGCGCGCCAAACTGGAATCCATCCTGCACCCGCGGGTGCGCCGGGCGGCCCAAGATTTCATCAAGCGACAGGCCCGGCTGCGGCGCGATCTTGTGGTCTTGGACATTCCCCTGCTGTTCGAGACCGGCGGCGAAGAGCTTTGCGACGCGGTGATCGTGGTCAGCGCGCCGCCCACGATCCAGCGGCAACGCGTGCTATCGCGCCCCGGCATGACAGAGGCGAAGTTCGCCGGCATCCTGGCAGCCCAGGTCTCCGACCGGGAAAAGCGCCGACGGGCGGATTTCGTGGTGGAAACGGGCTTGAGCAAAGGCCAGACCTTGCGCCAGTTGACAGCCGTTGTCAGGATGCTGCGCGGCGGCGGGTGGGCGTCGCGTCATCGGTCGCGACGGGGTCCGGCGGGTGCCCGTCGGCGACACCGCACAGGCACAGCTCCCAATGCGTGAAATCGTCCTCGATACCGAAACGACGGGCCTCGACCCGGACGCCGGGCACCGCTTGGTCGAAGTCGCCGCCCTGGAGCTGGAGAACCACGTCTCGACCGGCAGCCATCTCCAACTCTACGTCAATCCCGAGCGCGACATGCCGGAAGAGGCCTTCAAGATTCACGGCCTTTCCGAAGAGTTCCTGGCCGGCTTTCCGGTCTTTCCGGAAGTGGCCGGGCAGTTGCTGGAGTTCATTGGCGACTCCGGCTTGGTCATCCACAACGCAAGCTTCGACCTCAAGTTTCTGAATGCCGAGCTCGACCGAGCCGGGCTCGCCGTGCTCTCGGCCGAGCGCGCGACCGACACCGTGGCCCTGGCACGCCGACGGTTTCCCGGTGCACAGGTCAGCCTCGATGCGTTGTGCCGCCGCTTCGAGATTGACAACTCGACGCGCACTCTGCACGGCGCGCTGCTGGACTGCGAGCTCTTGGCCGAGGTCTATCTCGAGCTGCGCGGCGGTCGCCAGCCGGGTCTCGATCTGGCTGCGGACGCCAAGACCGCCCGCCAAACGCCGTCGCAGCAACGCCCGACACGCCCGCCGCGCCCACATGCGCCCGAGGCAGAGGAGCAGGCCGCCCACGAAGCCTTCATCGGCGGGATGAAATCGCCGATCTGGCGGCGCTAGCAGCCAGTCCAGTCGAAGCCGGACTCACGGTTGGCTTGGCGATTTGGACTTCTGTGCCTGGCGGCGGCCGTCGTGGATCTTGCCGAAATTGATCGGACTCAACAAAAGCGGGGGAAATCCGCCGTCGCGCGTGGTGTTGGCGATAATGTGGCGGACGAAAGGAAAGAGATAGCGCGGCACCTCGACCATGAGGGCCCGCTCGAGCTTCTCTTCCGACACCTTGTCGTCGACAATGGCCTGGCCCGCATATTGAAGCTCGATGATGAAGGCGGCGGTCTCGCGATAAATGGCGGAGACATTGAGGCTCAAGACGACCTCGTGGCTGTTGTCCTCCAAGGCGTTGGCCGTGAGGTCGACGCTGACCTTCAGTTCCGGGCCGTCGTCTCCGTAGGCGCTGTAAATCGCCGGTGCGCTCGGATTCTCGAACGATAAGTCCTTGATATACTGTCGCGTTATGGACAGCGCGGTGTGAAGATCGGAGGACGGCCGGTCTCGCACGGCTTGTTGCCGTGCGGCGGCGTCCTCGCCACTGGAACCGTCGCCCTTCGGCGGCGCATCGGTGGCGGGCTGTTCGTTCATATCGAGGGTCCTCTCTTGCCGCGCTGTGGCTAACATGCGGGCGCCGGGCCGACAACCGCCGAGGTATCCGTGCTGACGGGATCGAATCGGAGTGTGGCGCCGTTCGCCACCTCGTGGCCCGTCAGGCCGCGAATGAATCCCCAGTGGCTCACCACGAGGAGGTGGGACCAGTCTGCGAGAACGGTTGCCGACTGGCGAAAATGTTCGCAGCGCGCCCTGACTTCGTCATCGGTCTCGCCGAGCCGGGGCCACCAGGTCTCGGGCAGGTCGCCGAAATCGAAATTTGGCCACTGGCGGCGCAGGTCCGATGCCGGTGTGCCGATATCGCAGGTAAAGACGGCGTGTTCGCGGACCAACGGCTCGACCGATACCGGCAGGCCGAGAGCCTCGGCAACGATTTCGGCCGTATGCAGGGTTCGCCTGTAGGGGCTGGCAACGACGCGCCGCAGATCGAGTGTTGCAAGGCGGTCGCATGCCTCGGCGGCTTGATCCCGGCCGGCCGGCGTTAGCGCCGGGTCTTCGATGCCCGGATCGACCCGAGTGGTGGCGAAGACGACGTTGAATTCCGACTGTCCGTGGCGCAGCAGAATCATCGCGGCCGGCCCCCAGTGGGACCTGCCGCCGGCGGATCGTCATCACCCACGTCCCGGGAGTCATCGCTCACGTCCCGGAATTCGCCCTCGATCACACGCCCATCGGATCCCGGCCCTCGTCCTCGCCCGGGCTGGCCGGGCCGGATTTCCTCGCCGTCGACCCACACGTGGGTCTCCGAAGCGACTTTCATCCGGCGGCCCAG
This sequence comes from uncultured Kiloniellales bacterium, assembly GCA_937974415.1. GTDB lineage: Bacteria > Pseudomonadota > Alphaproteobacteria > Kiloniellales > JAKSDN01 > CALJXB01. The sequence goes on along the minus strand of CALJXB010000219.1, from coordinate 3,953 downwards.
ATATTGCCGCAGCCAGTCCCGGAAGCCCGGCACAAAAAGGGCGAGTCCGATGGCATCTGTCATGAATCCAGGGGTCAGCAGGAGCGCCCCGGCGATCACCAGGCAAAAGCCGTCGAACAGCTCGCGGGCCGGCAACTGTCCCCGGTCGAGCTGTTCACGCCCGCGCGCCAGGGTCGCCAGGCCCTGGGCCCGGAGCTGCCAAGAGCCGATCATGGCCGTCAGCACCACCAGCGCCAGGGTTGGCCAAAGCCCGATCCAGCCGCCGATTTCAATGAACAACCCGATTTCGATCAAGGGCACGCCGATGAGGGCGGCCAAAAGCAGAAGACCCAAGCTTGCTCTTTCCCTACCAGTTTCTTATCTACCCTGTATACTTAGTGCGGCAGACGCGCCTTTGGAGGCCTGAAAGAGGTCGCCGGGGCGCCGGCCGCAGGACCTCCTAGCGCGATATGGTTGCAGGGTCCAGGAATCACACGCCGTTCGTGCACTGCGTTCGCCTAGGGATGCTGCGGTGAGATTGGGTTGGAACTTGGCCTAATGGGCGACGGTATCCAGTTTCTCGACATCATCCTGTTCGCGGCCATCGCGGCGTTCCTGGTGCTGCGGCTGCGTAGCGTCCTCGGGCGGCGCAGCGGCAACGACCAGACGCCCAAGTACGACCCCTTCCGCAAGCGGGGGGCGGAGGATGCCGGCGAGGACAAGGTCATCGCCCTGCCGGACCGCGGCCCGCAGGCGGAGTCCCAGGACGCCGGGAAGGCGGCAAAGGCCGGCGAGGGCAGCCCCCTGGAGCAGGGCCTGACCCAAATCCAGATGGCCGACCGCAGCTTCGAGCCCGAAAGCTTCGCCAGCGGCGCCAAGATCGCCTTCGAGATGGTGATTACCGCTTTTGCCGGCGGCGACACCAAGACCCTGCGGCCGCTCTTGAGCAACGACGTATTCGAGGACTTTTCGGGCGCCATCAAGGCGCGCCTCGACAAGAATGAAAGCCTCGAAAGCACCCTGGTCGGGATCTCCGAGGCGGATATCATCGAAGCGGAGCTGCAGGGCAAGACCGCCTTCGTAACCATCAAGTTCGTCTCGGAGCAGATCAACGTGACCCGCGACGCCGAGGGCGAGGTCGTCGACGGGGACCCGGGCGGCGTTGCGACGGTGACCGATATCTGGACCTTTGCGCGCAACACCCGAAGCCGCGACCCCAATTGGACTCTGGTGGCTACGGGCACCTCGAATTGAGGCTTGCGCCGGCCCGGCCGGCCTGATCTCTTGCCTAGCATCATGGTCTGGAGTCGCCGGATTCCCCATAGCCTGCGAGGTCTCGGAGCCGTTTCGGCCCTCCTCCTCGCCTGCCTGTGGCTCACGGCCTGCGAGCGCAAACCCGACGAAGCGCCGCCGGAGGCCGCGCCCGACCGCCTGATATTGACTCCGGTCGCCTTCGCCGACCTGCCCGGTTGGACGGAGGACTCCCTCGCCGACGCTCTGCCCGCCCTGCTGCGGTCTTGCGGGCGCCTCACAGGCGTCCCCGATGGGCGCGAGTTGGGGCCGCAAGGCCCCTCCGGCCCGGTCGCCGGCACCGTGGCCGACTGGCGCGAAGCCTGCGCCGCCTTGGCAAGCGTGCCGACCGGCGACCATGGCGCGCTCAAATCCAGCCTCGAGCAGCATTTCGCGCCCCTGGCGGCGGCCAACAACGATGAGATGGAGGGCGTGTTCACCGGCTATTACGAGGCCGAGCTGCGCGGCGCCCTCACGCCGAACGAACGTCACGGCTGGCCGCTCTATGCCAAGCCGCCCGATCTCGTGACCGCCGATCTCGGCGCGTTTCGCGCCGATCTGGAGGGTGTGCGCCTGTCCGGCCGGGTCGAAAACGGCCGCCTGGTGCCCTACCGCGAAAGGGCGGAGATCGACGACGGCGCCCTGGTGGGTCAAGGCCTAGAGCTGATCTGGGTCGACGACCCGGTCGATGCCTTCATCCTCCACGTCCAAGGCTCCGGTCGGGTCATCCTGGACGACGGCCGGGTCGTACGCGTCGGCTTCGCGGCGACCAACGGCCTGCCGTTCACGGCCATTGGCCGGGTCCTGCTCGACGAGGGCAAGGTGGCGCCAGGCGGGGCCTCGGTTCAGGGCATCCGCGAGTGGTTGCGGGCCAATCCGGCCGAGGCCCAGGAAATCATGCGGCGCAACCGACGCTTCACCTTCTTTCGCATCATCGAGGGCGATGGGCCGATCGGCGGCCACGGCGTGCCGCTCACGCCGGGTCGCTCGCTGGCGGTCGATCCAGCCTTCCTGCCGCTGGGAGCGCCGCTCTGGCTCGACACGACCTGGCCCGGCAGCGGCGACCCGCTGCGCCGGCTCATGGTGGCGCAGGACATCGGGGGCGCCATCAAGGGGCCGGTCAGGGGCGATTTCTTCTGGGGCTACGGCGAGGAGGCGCTGCATTACGCCGGGCGCATGAAACAGACGGGGCGCTACTTCCTCCTGCTTCCGAAGGCGGTCGCCCAGCGCTACGCGGCGACCGGCTAAGGCAACGCGCTTGCCTGGGGATTTGCGCCTTTAGCGGCCATTCGCATCGGGCCCGCGGACGGATTCCGGCGCGCAACCCTGAGCGTGGACCACACGACGCACCCCCGCATCGCTTTCCATGTTTGGAGTGCTGCGCACCAAGGCGCCAAACTGATAAATAGAGCTGTCACGACCGGGCCCGCCAGCGGCGAGGCAGGGTCAACGAGCGCCTTTCGGGAGAGCACCCATGCTGATCGCGCTGCACATTCTCATCCAGGTCGCCTTGACCGTCCGCGTGCTGCTCCGTCCGCATCGCGATCCGGCGTCTCGGATCGCTTGGATCGTCGTGATCATCGCCCTGCCGGTCGCCGGCTTCGTAGCGTATCTGCTTCTGGGTGAGACCAATATCGGGCGCAGGCGCGTCGAGCGCATGAGGGCCGTGCTCGCAGCCCTACCGGGCAGGAACGAGGCGCCAGGATGGGACGCTCCGGCGCTGCGTCCCGAAATCCCGGAACATCACCAGCCATTGTTCAGGGTCGGGCGCTCCATCAATGGGTTCGAGCCGGTCGGGGGCAACTGCGCACGCCTGACGGCCGATGCGGACGCGGCGATCGACGCAATGGTGGCCGACATCGATGCCGCCACGGACCACGTTCATCTGCTGACCTATATTTGGTTGCCGGACAACAACGGCACCAAGATGGCCGAAGCCTTGGAACGCGCCGCGGCCCGCGGCGTGACCTGCCGTGTCATGGTCGACGATATCGGCTCCCGCCCCCTGGTCCATTCCAAGCTTTGGAAGGATATGCAGAAGGCCGGCATCAAGCTGACCCGCGCCCTGCCGGTCGGCAATCCGCTCGTGCGGGTCTTCGAAGGCCGCATCGATATCCGCAACCACCGCAAGCTCCTCGTCATCGACAACAGAATCACCTATTGCGGCAGTCAAAACTGCGCGGACCCGGCCTTCCTGCCGAAGGCGAAGTTCGGGCCCTGGGTGGATTTGGTCGTACGCTTCGAAGGCCCGATCGCGCGCCAGAATCAGTATCTCTTCGCGGCGGACTGGATGGCCTATGCCGACGAGGATATCACGGCCCTCCTCAGGGTGCCGATCGAACCGGCCGAGCCCGGCTTGTCCGCGCAGGTCGTCGCCTCCGGCCCGACCGAACGCCACTCCGCGATGCCGGAGATGTTCGAGACCCTGATCTACCGGGCCCAGCGCGAGCTGTTCATCACGACACCCTACTATGTGCCGGTCGAATCGATGCAGGCGGCCCTCTGCGCCGCCGGAAACCGGGGAGTCGATACCACCATCGTCTTTCCGTCCCGCAACGACGACTTTGCGGTCGGCGCCACCAGCCGCAGCTACTACCGAGACCTGCTAGCGGCCGGCGTGAAGATACACGAATACACCGCAGGCCTCTTGCACACCAAGTCGCTGACCGTTGACGGCGAGGTCA
>CALJXB010000218.1 GCA_937974415.1 uncultured Kiloniellales bacterium | reverse complement strand
CGGAGTCCTTTCGCTTTCGTTGCGGCTTTGCCCTAGACTGGCCGTCGCGCTTGTGACGGAGGGCTTTTCGCGGTGAGCGGGACCGGGGTGACGCGCCGGCTGACGACCATCCTGGCGGCCGACGTGGTCGGTTACAGCCGGCTCATGGCAGCCGATGAGGCGGGCACCCTCGAGGCCCTCAAGGCCCAGCGGCGGGACCTGGTCGAGCCCAAGCTGGAGTCCCGCGGCGGGCGCATCGTGAAGCTCATGGGCGATGGCGTGCTGATGGAGTTCGCCAGCGTCGTGGACGCGCTCAGCTACGCCGTCGAAGTCCAACGCGCGGTGGCCGAGCGCAACGCCGAGGTGCCGGAGGCGCGGCGGATCGTTTACCGGATCGGCCTCAACATCGGCGACATCATGGTCGACGGCGAGGACATCTACGGCGACGGGGTGAACGTCGCGGCCCGCCTGGAAGGCCTGGCCGAGCCCGGCGGCATCTGCCTGGCGCAGAACGTCTATGATCAAGTTCGAAGTAAGCTCGACCTCGAATTCGATGACCTGGGCCAACAGGAGGTGAAGAACATCCCGGAGCCGATCCGGGTCTACGCCGTGAAGCTGGACGGGATTGCCGATTCTGCGCCGGAACCCGAGCCGCAGGATAAAGAAGTCCCGAAGCTTCCCGACAGGCCGTCGATTGCGGTGCTGCCGTTCGACAACATGTCGGGCGACCCGGAGCAGGACTACTTCGCCGACGGCATCGTCGAGGACATCATCACCGAGCTGTCGCGCGACCCCGACCTCTTCGTCATCGCCCGCAACTCCAGCTTCGCCTACAAGGGTCAGAGCCCCGACATCCGCCAGGTGGCCCGGGAGCTGGGCGTGCGCTACGTGCTGGAAGGCAGCGTGCGTAGGGCCGGCAACCGCATCCGCCTCAACGCCCAGCTGATCGAGGCGGAGACCGGCCATCACGTCTGGGCCGAGCGCTACGACCGGACCCTCGAGGACGTGTTCGAAGTGCAGGACGAGCTCACGAACACGATCCAGAACAGGCTGGTGCAGAAGGTGCGGGATACCGGCATCGAGGGCGTGTTGCGCCGGGCGCCCAAGGATATGAACGCCTACGATCATATGCTGCGCGGCTTCGGTCTGCTGCTCCGCTTCAATCGGGCCAACAACGAGGAGGCCATACGCGAGGCGCAAGCCGCGCTCGACCTCGATCCGGACTACGCGCGGGCCTACAATCTGCTTGCCTGGGCTCACCTCTATTCGGTCTGGTCGGCCTGGGCGGACGATATCGAGCAGGCGCTCGAGCGGGGCTACGAGGCGGCACAGAAGGCGGTTGCTGCCGACAGAAACGACTTTTTCTGTTACGGCGCGCTCGGATTCGCCGAACTCTGCATGCATCGCAACGATCATGCGCTTGCGGCTCTTGACCGCGCTGTCGCGCTCAACCCCAACAGCGCCGACGTTCATGCCCTGCGTGGCGTCGCGCTCAACTACGTCGGCCGGCCCGAAGACGGTTTGCGCGAAGTGGAATTGGCCATCCGGCACAACCCCTATCATCCTGACTGGTACCTGCTGGGCGCCGGCCGGGCCTATTACTTTCTGGGCCGTTACGAGGACGCGATTCACGCACTTGAACGCGTCAAGACCGCATTGCCCGAACTCACGACCGGCCGGCTTATGTTGGCCGCCACTTATGTCGCGGCGGACCGGCAGGCGCAGGCCGAGGCTGAGGTCGCGTCCATCCTGGAGGACAATCCCACCGTCACCCTCGCCTATGTCCGCGCCATGGTGCCGTTCCAGAAGGAAGAGGATATGGAGCGCTATCTGGGTCTGCTGCGTCAGGCGGGTTTGCCGGAATAGGGGCTTCAGGGTCGGCGACCGGAGAACTCGGTGAGTGCTTCCGGCTCGCGCCAGACCACCGGCGGCGCAAGCGGCGCCGGCTCCAGGCGCTCCCAGAACCAGGACTCGTCGGCCTCCGGCACCACCCGCGCGGTGCGGCTCTCGCCTATCACGAAGACCTCGGTGCCTGGCGGCAGCAGCCAGTCGTTGCCAGGGGTCGGCTGGACCACGGTGTAGACCTCGCCGCTCTTCGCGTCCTTCACCACGGAGGCATGGCCGGGCAAGCTCTCCTCGCTCAATTCGCCGATCATCCAGCCGGCCCCCAGGCCGGCCAAGAGCGCGCCCACGATGACGGTTCCGTCGTTGGAGGCGGCGTTGGCGACGATGGCGGAGATGACCCCGCCGGTGTAGGCGGCGCCCAGATGGTTCCGGTTGGCGTGGGGGTCCTCGACCCGGATTTCCCGACTCTCCAGCACCACCGCCGCCTTGGGCCCGTAGTCGGCGGCATTTCCGTCGGCGCGGGTGAGGCCGGGCTGCTCGGTGGTGCAGGCCGCCAGACCGAGAAGCAGAAGGCCGAGGAGGAGGAAACGCGAAATGGGCCGATCTCCCGAAAGGTCGGCGTTAGATTAACCGACCTTTCTGGACCAATTATGAAGCCACTCTTGCCTGGCCATAGCTACGGCGCACGAACTCGATGTGCAGTCGCAGGTTATAGAGGTGATCGGCGTAAGTGAGGGGCACGGCGATGCGCCCGGTCTCGTCCTGCAGCCTCTCCAGCTTGTCGAGGGCCTCCTGGCGCCCGGCCTCGTCGCCGACCGCC
>CALJXB010000217.1 GCA_937974415.1 uncultured Kiloniellales bacterium | reverse complement strand
GGCGGCCCGATCCGGGGCGCGGGCCTAGCCGGCGATACCGGGCTGGAACAGGTAGGCGTAGGAGTCCGCGATAATCCGCGCCACGATGGTGTCTTCCTTCAACGAGGCCCAGAGAAAGCCGGCCACGGTTATGGTGGAGACCAGCCCCAGGTTCCAGAAATTGAAGAACTTGACGTTGCCCTCCTCGTTGCGCTCGCCGCAGGACTGGAGCATGTTCTCTTGCCCCTTCAGAAGCTGAAAGGCGAAGTAGACGATTCCAAAGGAAATGCCGACCAGGACGCAGAACACGCCGCGATAAACCTCGAACTCCATGATGGCCCTCCAGCCCGTGTAGATCTTTGCCCGGCGACAACTGCCGTTAGAATAGCCGGGAGATGCGAAGAGACCGTAAACCCCGACAGGCTCCGGCGCCGAGTTCCCGCCACGCCGCGCGAGCATTTGCCCTACCGCCCGCGTGCCCTGTAGAAAGGCCGCTCGAAGAGACAACTGCCCGCGTGCCACCGGCTCATGCCAACGCCAGCCAGCGACCAGGCGCCGAGCAACGCCCACCGGCCGCGCCTCGCCCATCCGCTCTGCGGCGCCAACCTGACAACGCTCGTGAGTGCGCTCACTGCCGGCGGTGGCGTGGCATCCGGGCGCCGGCCCCAGGCCGCCATCGCCCTTGCAGCCTGCCTCGCCCGCCTGCCGTTTACCGCCCTGGAGCGGCTTTATGTCGCCGGGCGCTTGCGCAGGGCGCCGCCGCTCGCGCCACCGATTTTCATCGTCGGCCATTGGCGCAGCGGCACAACCCATCTCACCAATCTCATGAGCCAGGCGGGCTTCGGCTACGTGCCGCCGCTCGCCGCCGGCCTGCCGTGGGACCTGCTCGGCCTTGCGCGCCTGTTCCGCCCCCTGCTCGAACGCGCCCTGCCGGGCGAACGGTTCATCGACCGCATTCCGGTCACGCCCACCTCGCCCCAGGAAGACGAGATCGCATTGGCCAACATGACCACCCTCTCCTACTACCACGGCCTTTACTTTCCCCGGCGCTTCGCCACCGCCTTCGAGCGTGGGCTGTTCTTCGACGGCTGCGCAGCGGAGGAGATCGTCGCCTGGCAGCGCTGCCAACGCAGCTTCCTCGCCAAACTGGCCCTCGCCCAGCCGGGCCGCCGGCTGTTGATCAAGAACCCAGCCTACACCGCCAGACTGGCCATGCTGCACGAGATGTATCCCGGCGCTAAGTTCATTCATATTCATAGAAATCCTCATGAAATATTTGATTCTATGAGAAATTTTTACGATAAGCTCCTACGCGAGCTGGCGCTCCAAACCTACGCCCATATCGACATCGACCGGCACATCCTGGCGACCTTCGCGCGCATGATGGACCGTCATCTGGCAGAGGCGCCCGAGCTGCCCGAGGGCAGCTACGTTGAGCTTGCCTATGAAGACCTGGTCGCCGATCCCATGGCGGCGCTATCGGAGATCTACGAGCGGCTCGGTCTTGAGGGCTTCGAAGAAGCCAGGCCTCGTTTCGCCGCCTACCTGAACAGCGTTTGCGACTACCGCACCAACCGTTACGACACCAGCGCGCAGTCCGCCGCTTTGGTCGAAGCGCACTGGAGCCGCTTCCTCGACCATTGGGGTTATGCCCGACCGGCGGCGGTGCAGTGAGGGCCCATCGCCTCGCCACCGCCGCCAAGGCGTCCGGCCTGGCCGTTGCCAGCCTGGGGCTGCTTCTGGCAGGAGCCGCCGCCCAAGTGGGGAGCGAAGGCTGCCGCAAGATCGAGGTGGCCGACGACTTCACACAGGACATGATTATCGGAATAGAAGATATTGAAATAGATAATAAGTCTGGATCCGTATTCCTCTCCGCTCATGACCGATGGGCGCTCGAGGACGCCGTGTCGGCCGGCGCGTCGGAGCTGCCCCAGGGCGGGCTCTACACCTTCGCCTTGGACTGGGGCAAAGCGCCACCGGAGAGACTTACCGTCGAGGACCTCAGCACCGGCTTCAAGTCGGAGAGCGACTTCCGACCCCAGGGCCTGACGCTCGTGAAGCACGGCAAAGGCCAGCGCCTCTTCGTGATCAACCAGCGATACCTCGAAGACAATGGCAGCTGGCGGCATAGCCCGACGATCGAAGTCTTCGACCGGGCAGAGGGCGCTCTGGTGCACAGCCGAACCTTAGAGCACCCGTCGATTTGCGCCCCCAACGGCTTGGCGGCACTGGCTCCCGATACGCTCCTGATGACCAACGATCACGGGGCCTGCGACGGCGTCGCCGCCTGGCTCGAGGATCTGCTGCCCCTCGACCATTCCAACCTTGTCGGCCTCACCTTTACCGAGGACTTGGAGGCCGAGCCCCAGGCCGGGCGGGTGGTCTCGGGCTTTCGTTTCGCCAACGGCGTCGCGGTGTCACGGCCGGAGGGAGACCTCGTCTATGTCGCCGACACGCGGCGCGATACCATCTCCGTCTTCCCGTCCGCCGATCTGCGCTCCGGCACGGGCGGCCCGGTGACCAGCCTCGCCCTACCGGCCGGTCCCGACAACCTCAGGTGGGCGCCCGACGGCCGACTGATCACCGCCGTGCACCCGAGCCTGCTCACCCTCGGCCTCTATGTGAAGCGCTGGTTCGGCGTCGCACATGCGCCCTCGCGGGTCGTGGCCGTCTCGCCCGACGACGGATCGGCGGAGATCCTGTTCGACGACCCGGATGGCGAACTGATCTCGGCCGCCACGGCGGCGGCCGTCCATAACGGCTGGCTGCTCATCGGTTCGGCTTTCGGCCCCGGCCTCGTCGTCTGCCGCCTGCCCGAGGCCGCGCCCCAAGAGGAGGCCCAGCCATGACGGCCCTGGTCACCGGCGGCTGCGGCTTCATCGGCCGCCACCTGGTGGGCCAACTGCGGGCCCGGGGCGGTGCGGTCCGGGTGCTCGACCTGGGCCCATTCGAAGACCTGCCCGACGGGGTCGAGACGCTCCAGGGCAGCGTCACCGACCGCACGGTCGTGCGCCGGGCCCTCGCGGGCGCCGAAACGGTCTACCACCTGGCCGCCTATCCCCACCTCTGGGCTCGCCCTCGCCAAGTGTTCGAGGAGGTCAACGTGGCGGGCACGCGCGTGGTCCTGGCCGCGGCACGGGAGGCCGGCGTTGCCCGCTTCGTCCACGGCTCCAGTCTGACTGTCCTGATGGCCCGTAAGGACCTCGGCCGCGAAGCGCGGATCGACGAGACCTTCGAGACCCGCCTCGAGGACATGCTGGGGCCCTACTGCCGATCGAAGTATCTCGCCGAACAGGCGGCCCTCGCCGCCGCCGCAGACGGCCTGCCCGTTGTCGTGGCGCTGCCGACCCTGCCGGTCGGGCCCGGCGACCGCAACCTGACGCCGCCTACGCGCATGATCCTCGACTTCGTCAACGGCCGCGCACCGGCCTATCTCGACTGCCGGCTCAACCTAATCGACGTGCGCGACCTGGCCGCCGGCCTGATCGCCGCCGCTGAGCGTGGACGGGTCGGCGAGCGCTACATACTCGGCAATGAAAACACGTGCTTGTCAGATCTTTTGAATCTTCTAAGCGAAATCACGGGGCGGCCCGTCAAGCCGGCCCGGCGGATCCCTTACGGCCTCGCCCGGGCCGCCGCCCGGCTCGACGAGACCATCGCCGATCTGGTCACCCATCGCCCACCGCGCGCACCCGTGACCGGCGTGCGTCTCGCCGGTGTCCCGGCGGCTTTCGACAGCGCCAAGGCCCGGCGCGAGCTCGGCCTGCCGCGAAGCCCGATCCGCACGGCCCTCAAAGATCAGCTGCTGTGGATGCACGAGCGCGGCTGGATCACCCGAGCGATGCCCAACCTGGACTAGGATTCCGCAGCCAGCTCCGGCAGGCCCCGCTTCAGGTGGCCGTTGGCGATGATGAGGCGCTGTATCTCGCTGGTGCCTTCCCAGATGCGGTCGACCCGAAGCTCCCGGAAGAAGCGCTCCGCCACGTTCTCGCGCATGTAGCCGCGGCCGCCGAAGATCTGTACCGCTCGGTCGGCCACCCGGTTGGCCATCTCGGAGGCATAAAGTTTGGCCATGGCGCAGCGCGCGTGCAGCAGCTTCACGTCGTCGCCGCTAATTTGAGGGCGGTCGTGGGCCGCGGCGCACTCATAGGTCACGAGCCGTGCCGCCCAAAGCTCGGTAACGCTGTCGGCCAGCATGAACTGGATCGCCTGATAGTCGGCGATCGGCTCGCCGGAGACCCGGCGCTCCTTGGCGAAGGCGGTCGCCTCGTCGATCAGGCGCGCTGCCGCGCCGCAGCAGCGCGCGGCGATCATCAGGCGCTCGCGGCGGAACCAGGCATAGGAGAAGGCCATGCCGTCGCCCTCCTCGCCGATCAGGTTCGCCGCCGGCACCCGCACGTCGGTGAAGCGGTAGGTGGGATGGTGATGGGCATAGGTGTGGCTAAAGAGCGGCGAGGCCACCATCTCGATCCCCGGGCTATCGAGGTCGACGAAGAACATCGCGTGGGCGCCGTCATGGTGGCCACCTGTAATCTTGGCCTGGAAGACGCAGAAGTCGGCGAGATTGGCGCTGGTGACGTACCACTTCTCGCCGTTCAGGACATAGTTGTCGCTGTCCCGCCGGGCGGTCGCAGCGATGCCCTCCACGTCGGAGCCAGACTCGGCCTCGCTGATAGCATAGCACTCGTGACGCTCGCCGACCATGATGGGCCGCACGTAGCGGTCGACCTGGTCTTGGTTGCAGGCCTCGAACATCCAGCGGTGGGCCTCGCTGAAGCACCAGCCGAGCGCGTTGGTAACCCGGCCGAGCTCTTCATAGATCGCCACCTGGGTCACATTGCAGAGGCCGAGGCCGCCG
>CALJXB010000216.1 GCA_937974415.1 uncultured Kiloniellales bacterium | reverse complement strand
TCAGCAACCCCCATCGACAAATCTGAGCGGCGCAAGGCCGCCCAGCAAGGTAGAAGAGAAAGAGAGAAAGCCCATGTCCGAGGTCAACGACGTTCTCAAGATGATGAAAGACAACGACGTGAAATACGTCGACTTCCGCTTCACCGACCCGCGCGGCAAGTGGCAGCACCTGGCCATGTACGCCGGCGCGGTGGACGAGGACTGCCTGAGCGAAGGCGTCATGTTCGACGGCTCCTCGATCGCCGGCTGGAAGGACATCAGCGAGTCCGACATGTGCCTCATGCCGGACTGCAGCACGGCGGTCATGGACCCCTTCGCCGCCCAGAACCTGCTGGTGCTGTTCTGCGACATCCTGGAGCCCGAGACCGGCCAAGCCTACAACCGGGATCCGCGCTCCACGGCGCGCAAGGCGGAAGCCTATCTGCAGTCGAGCGGCATCGGCGAGACCGCCCAGTTTGGGCCCGAAGCCGAGTTCTTCGTGTTCGACGACGTGCAGTTCGCCACCGACATGCACAACACCTTCTTCCGCTTCACCTCGGAGGAAGGCCCTTACGTCTCGGGGCGTGACCTGGAAGCCGGCAATTTGGGCCACCGGCCTGGTATCAAAGGCGGCTATTTCCCGGTTCCTCCGGTCGATTCCGCCACCGACCTGCGCGCCGAGATGGTCACCGTCATGGCCGAGATGGGCCTCACCGTCGAGAAGCATCACCACGAGGTCGCGCCCTCCCAGCACGAGCTCGGCATCAAGTACAACACCCTGGTGCGCTGCGCCGACGAAATGCAGATCTACAAATACGTGGTGCAGAACGTCGCCCATTCCTACGGCAAGAGCGCGACCTTCATGCCCAAGCCGGTGGCCGGCGACAACGGCTCCGGCATGCACTGCCATCAGTCGATCTGGAAGGACGGCAAGCCGCTGTTCGCCGGCAACAGCTATGCCGGGCTGTCGGAGGAGGCGCTGTTCTACATCGGCGGCATCATCAAGCACGCCCGCGCCATCAACGCCTTCACCAACCCGACGACCAACAGCTACAAGCGCCTGATCCCGGGCTTCGAGGCGCCGGTGCTGCTGGCCTATTCCGGGCGCAACCGCTCGGCGTCGTGCCGTATTCCCTACGGCGCCAGCCCGAACGCCAAGCGGGTCGAGGTGCGCTTCCCGGATCCGACGGCCAATCCCTATTTGGCCTTCGCCGCGATGCTGATGGCGGGCCTCGACGGCATCCGCAACCGGATCCACCCGGGCGACCCCATGGACAAGAACCTCTACGACCTACCGCCCGAGGAGCTGCACGACGTACCGACCGTGTGCGGCTCGCTGCGCCAGGCGGTCGGCGCGCTGGAGGAGGACCACGAGTTCCTGCTGGCCGGCGACGTCTTCGACAAGGATCAGCTCGAAGCTTACATGGAGCTCAAGTGGGAGGAGGTCTACACCTTCGAGCACGCCCCCCATCCGGTCGAGTTCAAGATGTACTACTCGTCGTGAACCGGCATTCCTAGGCGACCACGGACAGGGCCCGGCCACACTCAAGGCCGGGCCCGGTCGACGCGAGCGGGTCGGCCCGTCCCAACCGGGGGCGGTCCGCTCGTTACTTCGGTAAGCCCGGCCGCCGCTCGGTCTGGCACTCCAAGCGCTTTGACTTGCCAGGCACCTACCCTCGAATGGCGCCATGCTGGCCGCCCCACTCCGACGCCGGACGATCCGGTCCCGCTCTGCTGCCTCCTTGGCAAGCCCAGATACCCGGCTGCCCCGCAAGCGCGCCCTCATCGTCAACTGCTTCATCGACGAGTACCGCCGGACCCGCGGCAGCCCGCACCGGGTGCCCCGGGCCATGGGCCCGCCCTTCCTGGCCGGCGCCTTGGCGCGCGAGGCGTGGGATATCCGCCTCTACAACGAGCAGTACAGCGGCCCCATATGCGACGACAACCTGCTCGGCTGGCCGGACCTGCTGGTCCTCACCGGCCTCACCGTCGCCTTCGACCGCATGATGCATCTCACCGCCTACGCCCGCAGCCGCAACCCGAAGGTCGTGGTTGCCGCCGGGGGGCCGCCGGTGCGCGCCCTGCCCCGCCGATCGGCCGCGATCTTCGACTACGCCTGCACCGGCGACCTGGAGGAGCTGCAGCAGGTGGTCCGCGAGGCCTTTGGGCGCGCCTACGCGGCCGACGAGCTATTCCCGCGCTTCGACCTGCCCTACGGCCGCGGCATGATCGGCTATGTGGAATCCAGCCGGAACTGCAATTTTCGCTGCAGCTTCTGTTCGCTCACCGGCGAGAAGGGCAGCTACCTGACCTACGAACTGGACTTGGTCCGCCAGCAGATCCTGGCCTGCGGCAAGAAGCAGATCTGCTTCATCGACAACAACTTCTACGGCAACGACCGCGACTTCTTCGATGCCAAGGTCGCCCTTTGCCGGGAGCTGGTGGAAGACGGGACCATTGACGGCTGGTCGTGCCTGGTCACCGGCGACTTCTTCGCCCGGCCGGACAACCTAGAGCTGGTCAGCCGCGCCGGCTGCAAGATCCTCTTCAGCGGGGTCGAGTCCTTCAGCCAGGAGATTTTGCGCCGCTACAACAAGCGCCAGAACACCATCGTTCCCCAGGTCGAAATGGTGCGCGGCTGCCTCGAGGCCGGGGTCGTCTTCGCCTACGGCATCATGCTCGATCCGACCACCCGGCGCCTCGACGATCTGCGCGGCGAGATCGAGTTCGTCGTCGGAACGCCTGAGATCACTCTGCCGGCCTATTTCACCCTGGCGATCCCGCTTCTCGGCACGCCGTACTTCCGGGATTGCCTTTCGGAGCGTCGGTTCTTCCCCAACACCCGGCTGCGCAATCTCGACGGGGTGACCCTTACCATGCAGCCGCGCGATCCTGTGGGCGAGGTCCTGGCGTTCCTTAAGGACCTGCCGAGCCTGCGCGGCTACCGGAAAGACGCGCTGCGCCATGCCGCGCGCTTCGCCAAGCGCTACCGCGGCGTACTGGAACCCCTGCAGCTCGTCGCCGCACTCCTGCCAACCGCCCTGATCTGCACCGAGTTCGCGGCGAGCTCGCCGACCCGCCTCCAGGTCGGTCGGCCGCGCCAGACCTACTTCGGCCCGAGCGAGCCGCTCGATCCGTTCTATACGCCACGCTTCCGGGTCGAGGAACGCTACCGGGCCCACTTCCGGCCAACCATGATCACCGACGCCGACGGCGCGTCCCACGCCGACATCGCCGGAGATCTCACAGGCTGACCTCGAACAGGACCCAGCCGCGAACGAGACCGGGTCCGTGAAACGCGAACGGGCCGCCCCAGCCCAACCGGAGGACGGCCCACACCGTTATCGATGGGCCTGAGTCGATTTTGCCGCGATTGCGGCTCAGGCCGGCGCCTCAGCTGTGTGCAGATCCATTTCGTCGTGGCCGCCGGTGGCGTGCAGGATGTCCTTGGCGTTCGCCGTCTCGGCGGCGGTGCCATGGACGATCAGCAGGAACTTGTCGGCCTTCAGGGCGGTCTCGTACTTGATGACCGTATCCTTGGGAATGCCGATGCCGACCAGCCCGGCCGCCAAGGCCGAGAGGCCGCCGACGACCACGACCCCCTGCAGGGCGCCGACGATGGCGGAGACCAGGGGCCCGGCGACGGCGATCGGGCCGATCCCGGGGATGACGAAGAAGGCGGCGCCGAAGAGAATGCCCCAAAGGCCGCCCCAAAAGGCGCCCAACTTGCCCCAGGCCTTCATGCGGTCGCCGGTGTTGTAGTAGCCGACCACGTGCTCTTCGCTGTGGTAGTCGCGCCCGACAATCGACAGCTGCTTCATGTCGACGCCGGATTTCTCCAGCTGCCGGACGGCCTCCTCGGCGGCCTGATGATTGTCGTAAATGGCAACGCACGCGCTCTGATCTGTCATCCCCGTCATTCCTCCAGTTGAAATCTCGAACCGCCGAAAAGCTATCCTCCCGGTATGACCAAATAAAGTACGTTCGGCGCCTGCTTCAAGGGACGTCGTGCGCCGGGTGGCTAGTCGGCGCCTTGAAGGCGCAACCATTGCCCCTCGTACCAATAGAGCACGACCGAGGCCTTCTCGATGAAGGCGTAGTTGATACCCTGATGGTCGATCGGCGGGGGCTCCGGCCCGCCGTAGGCGTTATAGTGGTCGAGGATGTAGGCCTCATCGACCGGGTAGATCGCAATGCTGTAGCCGATCTCCTCGCCGCGGACCACTTGCAGCCCGCCACGATCGGCCGCCGCATCGCCGATTTGCTCGACCCGGTCGGCGGATCCGTTCCAGAAGATCAGAAGCGTGGTCGCTCGGTCGATGGAACAGAGGGCCGCCCAATCGGTCTGCCCCGGCTTCTGAAACTCTCCCGAGACCACGTTGGCGGGTTCGGGGGCGAACACTTCCCAGGGTTGCGGGACGGTGCAGCCTCGCCTTTGCATTTCATGCACGACTGCTTCGGGCAACTCCCCGAACGCCGAAGGCGGAAGGCGGGCGATGGCGGCATCGGCCGCGTCCCAGCGGTTCGTCTCTTGGGCCGACCCAGCCGTCATCTCAGCCAAGAACAGCGGCAACAGGCCGGCGACGACAAAGACCCTCGCGCATCCCGCCGGGTTCACCGCGCCAGCTCGACCGTGACCTCGGCACCCCCAAGGCCATGCACGCTGTCGTGGGCGCGGAGCGTGACCCGCTCGATGCCCTCGGGGACGGCGACACCGCCGAGGGCGCGGGTGAAGGGCTGCTCGGTCTCGTGGGGATGGAGCAGCACCCGGGTCCCCAAGACGGTCCCGTTGGGCGCCAGCACCTCCCACTTGTCGGCGTAGTGCTCCCAGCCCTCGTCGGCGTGCTTGACCGTCACCTCGAAGCGCCAGGTTCCGGCCCCGTCTTGGGCGGCCTCGACCGCGAGCACGTCGGCCTCCCCAGCCAGCGCGCCGCCGGCCCACAGCAGGAGCAGGACCGCGGCGAGGCCCCGCCTTACGCACGCGGTCACGCCTCCTCCTCCGGCGGCACCGGGCGTGGCCGGCCGTCCTCGCCGAGGGCGACGAATACGAAGCGGCCCTCGGTGACCCGCGCCCGTTCGCCGTGGCGCCGGCGCAGGGCCCAGGACTCGAGCGCCACCGTGATCGAGGTGCGGCCCACCTCTTCGATCTCGGCATAGACGCAGAGCACGTCGCCCACGTAGACCGGCAGATGGAAGGTCATGGCCGTGACCGCCACGGTGGCGACCCGGCCGCGGGCGCGCTGGCCCGCCAAGATGCCGCCGGCGATGTCCATCTGGGACAGCACCCAGCCGCCGAATATGTCCCCCGCCGGGTTGGCGTCGGCCGGCATGGCAAGCGTGCGGATGACCAGCTCGCCCACCGGCTTGGCGGTGGGCTCGATGGCGGGCTCGGTGGTGGGCTCGCTGGGCTGCGATTGGCTCATTTTGTGTCCAATTTCCTCACTTTATCTAGATCTTGAGGCTTGCCTTGTCGTACCCTACAGCATAAGGAATCGGCGGAGTCAGCGCTCCCCCTTTCCAGCGAGTCGGGTGACATGGCGGACCTGTTTCAGACGGCGCCCGCACGAACGGGCGACTATTCGGCCAAGGACATCGAGGTCCTGGAGGGCCTGGAGCCCGTGCGCCGGCGCCCCGGCATGTATATCGGCGGCACCGACGAGCGCTCCATGCACCACCTGGTGGCCGAGCTGCTGGACAACGCCATGGACGAGGCGGTGGCCGGCCACGCCTCCCGAATCGAGGTCGAGGTGGGCGTCGACAACCTGATCACCGTGCGCGACAACGGCCGCGGCATTCCGGTCGACCCGCACCCCAAGTTCAAGGGCAAGTCGGCCCTCGAGGTCATCATGACCACGCTCCATTCGGGCGCCAAGTTCTCTCACAAAGCCTATGCCACCTCGGGCGGGCTGCACGGCGTCGGCCTGTCGGTGGTGAATGCGCTGGCCGAGCGTCTCACCGTCGAGGTGGCCCGCGACCGCAAGGTCTGGAAGCAGGCCTACCGGCGCGGCAAACCCTCGGGCAAGCTGCACCAGGCCGGCAGCGCCCAGAACCGGCGCGGCACCACGGTGAGCTTCACGCCGGACCCCAAGATCTTCGGCGACAACGTGCACTTCCATCCGCTGCGGCTTTATCGCATGGCCCGCTCCAAGGCCTACCTTTACCGCGGGGTCGAGATCCGTTGGCGCTGCGACACGGCGTTGATCGCCAAGGGCGAGGAGGTTCCCGAAAGCGAAACACTACATTTTCCCAATGGGCTAAAAGATTTCCTTGAGGCACAGATAGAGGGTCGTAAGACCCTCACGCCGGACCCCTTCCACGGCGCCGCCAAGCTGGCCGAGGAGGAAGGCCGCCTCGAGTGGGCGATCACCTGGCCGAACGACGAGGAGGGCTTCATGTCCTCCTATTGCAACACCGTGCCGACGCCCGACGGCGGCAGCCACGAGCAGGGCCTGCGCAGCGGCCTGATGCGCAGCCTCAAGAGCTACGGCGAGCTGATCGGCAACCGCAAGGCGGCCCAGATCACCGCCGAGGACGCGATCGGCGGGGCCGGCGCCCTGCTCTCCCTGTTCATCGCCAATCCCCAGTTTCAGGGCCAGACCAAGGACCGCCTGTCCAGCCCGGTCGCCCAGCGCCTGGTCGAGACCACCATCAAGGACCACTTCGACCACTGGCTGTCGGGCCATCCGGAGCGCGCCCGGCTGCTGCTCGAACGAGTGATCGAGCGCGCCGAGGAGCGCCGCCGCAAGCGCCAGGAGAAGGAGCTCAACCGCAAGAGCGCGACCCGCAAGCTGCGCCTGCCGGGCAAGCTCGCCGACTGCACCCGGGGCCGCGCCGACGGCACCGAGATCTTCCTGGTGGAGGGCGATTCCGCCGGCGGCTCGGCCAAGCAGGCGCGCAACCGGGAGACCCAGGCGATCCTGCCCCTGCGCGGCAAGATCCTCAACGTGGCCAGCGCGTCCGCCGACAAGCTGAAGGGCAACCAGGAGATCGCCGATCTCACCCAGGCGCTCGGCTGCGGTGTCGGCGTCCAGTTCGACCCGGACCGGCTGCGCTACGAGCGGGTCATCATCATGACCGACGCCGACGTGGACGGCGCCCACATCGCCTCGCTCCTGATGACCCTGTTCTACCGGCTCATGCCGGGGCTGATCGAATCCGGCCATCTCTATCTCGCCCAGCCACCGCTCTATCGGCTGACCCAGGGCGGCACCACCCTCTACGCCCGCGACGACGCCCACAGGGAAGAGCTGACGGAGAAGCGCTTGACCGGGCGCGGCAAGATCGAGGTCAGCCGCTTCAAGGGCCTCGGCGAGATGCCGCCGGCGCAGCTGAAGGAGACCACCATGAACCCGGCGACCCGGATCCTGCTCCAGGTCTCGGTGGTCGACGCCGAAGCGCCGGACCCCAAGCGCGACGAGAAGGAGGCCGCCAAGACCGTCGAGCGCCTCATGGGCCGCAAGCCGGAACTGCGCTTCGCCTTCATCCAGGAACGCGCCCGCTTCGTCGGCTCGGACGAGCTCGACGTCTAGGCTGCCGCCCGGCGAAACCGCTTAAGCGGCCGGCCAGCCGACGCAGATCATCCCGACAGGCTCGAAGGAGATCGGCAGGTTCAGAACCGACGCCGTCTTCGCGTCGTCGAAGCCGCCGACGAAGACCGTGCCGAGACCGAGAGCGGCGGCTTGCAGGCAAACGTTCTGCATGAGCGCGCCAGCCTCCAGATAGACGTAACGGAGGCCGCGCCGGCCATCCGGCGGCTGTTCCGCGAAGGCCGCGACCGCGCGGGCCGTGTCCGCCGCGATGACGATCGTCGCCGGCGCTTCGGCGATCCAGGGTTGGTCCTCCAGCGCCGCCGCCACAAGGCCGGGCCGCAAATCGCCCGAAGAAATTTGAGACAGAACGTTGTCGGCGGGGTCGTA
>CALJXB010000215.1 GCA_937974415.1 uncultured Kiloniellales bacterium | reverse complement strand
GCGCGAGCAGCCGATGTCGACCTCGGCCGAGGGCTCGGTGAAGGGGAAGTAGCTCGGCCGGAACCGAACCGGCAGATCGTCGATGCCGAAGATGGCGCGGCAGAACTCCACCAGGGTGCCCTTCAAGTGGCCCATGTGAGTGGTCTCGTCGACCACCAGGCCTTCGAGCTGATGGAACATGGGCGAATGGGTGGCGTCGGAATCGGCGCGGAAAGTGCGTCCCGGCACGACGATGCGGATCGGCGGCTCGCTCGCCTGCATGGTTCGGATCTGCACCGGCGAAGTGTGGGTGCGCAGGACCTTGCGCTCGCCGCCACCTTCGTCCCTGGCCCCCGCGCGCAGATAGAAGGTGTCGTGCTCCTGGCGGGCCGGGTGCTCGGGCGGGATGTTGAGGGCGGTGAAGTTGTGGAAGTCGTCCTCGATGTGGGGGCCCTCGGCAACCGAGAATCCCATCTCGCCGAAGATCGCCACCATCTCGTCGATGGTCTGACTGATGGGGTGGATGCGACCGACCTGGAACGGGCGCGCTGGCAGGGTGATGTCGATGCGCTCCTCGGCGAGGCGCGCCTCCAGTTCCTCTTCCTCCAGGTCCTGTTTGCGGGCCTCGATGGCCGCCGCGATCGCTTCCTTCACCCGGTTGAGGGCCTGGCCGGCTTCTTTGCGGGCCTCGGGGTCGAGGCCGCCAAGGCCCTTCATGCGCTGGGTCACGGCGCCCTTCTTGCCGAGCGCCTTGACCCGGATCTCGTCGAGCGCCGCCAAGCTCGATGCCGCGGCCGCGGCATCGAGATACTCGCTTTTCAGGGCTTCGAGCTCTTCGCTCATGATCGGGTCTCGCCGGCCCCCCGCGGAAACCGCGCAGCCCCGTCGCCTACTCGCTGGCCTGGGGACCTGCCGCGAGCGCCGCTTGGGCCTGGTCGACCAGCGACTTGAAGGCCGCCGGCTCGCGCACCGCCAGGTCGGACAGCACCTTGCGGTCCAGCTCTACCCCGGCCTTGTTCAGGCCGTTCATGAGTTGGGAATAGGTCAGGCCGTGCTCGCGGGCGCCGGCGTTGATGCGCTGGATCCACAGCGCCCGGAAGGTGCGCTTCCTGACCCGCCGGTCGCGGTAGGCGTACTGCAGACCCTTCTCGACCCGCTCGATGGCGACCCGGAAAACGTTGCGGCCGCGGCCCTGATAGCCCTTGGCCTGCTTGATGACCTTCTTGTGCCGGGCGTGGGTGGTCACGCCCCTCTTCACGCGCGCCATGGCGGCTCTCCTCAGGCGTTGGGTAGGAAGTTGCGCTTGATGATCTTGGCATCGGGCGCCGAGGCGATCCTGGTGCCGCGGGCCTTGCGCAACATGCTTTGCGGGCGCCTGCGCATGAAGTGCTTCTTGTAGGCGTGGTTGATCCGGACTTTGCCGGAGGCGGTGAGGCGGAACCGCTTCTTGGCGCCGCTCTTGGTTTTCAGCTTGGGCATTTCGCGTTCCTCTTGGCTCAAGGGTTTCGAAGCAGCGTTGTTTCAAGCGGTCGGGCATGCCCTTGGGCCGCGCCGCCTGGTGGGCGAGGTTATAGCTGGGGCGACAAATGCTGGCAAGAGGGACCGGTCGGTCTCAGTTGGCGGGTCGCGAAAGCGCCCCCGGGGCGCAAAGCCCTCTATTTCGGGGCCATCACCATGGTCATCTGGCGGCCCTCCATCTTGGGGTACTGCTCGACCTTGGCCAACTCCTCCAGGTCGCCGCGAACGCGCTCCAGCACCTGCATGCCGATTTCCTGGTGGGCCATTTCGCGGCCGCGGAAGCGCATGGTGACCTTGACCTTGTCGCCCTCGTCCAGAAAGCGGTGAATGGCGCGCATCTTGAAGTCGTAGTCGTGGACGTCGATGTTGGGCCGCATCTTGATCTCTTTGACTTCGATGATCTTCTGCTTCTTGCGCGCGACGTTGCGTTTCTTCTGCTCTTCGTACTTGAGCTTGCCAAGATCTAGGATTTTGCAGACCGGCGGATCGGCGTTGGGCGAAATCTCGACCAGGTCCAGGCCGGTCTCCGCGGCGCGGGACATCGCCTCGCCAATCGGCACGACGCCTACGTTGTCGCCTGTGTAATCGATCAGCCGTATCTCCGGAGCATCGATCTGTTCGTTGGCGCGCGGTCCGTCGCGGGACGGCGCGGCATTGAATGGTGGACGGGCTATGGATAACTCTCCCTTGTTGTGAACTGGTGCAACTCACGGCAAGCGCCCCCCGCCGTAGATCCGGCGAATTGCGGTGCGCCCATCGTAGCGGGGCGCATCAGCCGCCGTCGGGCGGGGTCGCTTCCTCCTGAAGTCTAGTGATGGCATCGCTGAGCGCAAGCACCTCTTGGTCCTTGCCGCCCAAACGGCGCAGCGCGAGGGTGCTCTCCTCGGCCTCGCGGCGGCCGACCACGGCGATCACCGGCACCTTGGCGACCGAGTGTTCGCGCACTTTGTAATTGATCTTCTCGTTGCGCAAATCTGTCTCGGCGCGCAGGCCTGCGGCCTTGAGGGCGGCCACCACTTCCTCGGCGTAAGCGTCGGCGTCGGAGGTGATGGTCGCCACCATCACCTGGACCGGCGCCAGCCAGAGCGGGAAGCGCCCGGCGTATTGCTCGATGAGGATCGCCAGAAAGCGCTCGAAAGAGCCGAGAATGGCGCGGTGCAGCATGACCGGCCGATGCTTGGCGCCGTCCTCCCCGACATAGCTCGCATCGAGGCGCTCCGGCAGCACGAAGTCGGCCTGCAGCGTGCCGCACTGCCAGTCGCGGCCGATGGCATCGCGCAGCACGAAGTCCAGCTTGGGCCCATAGAAGGCGCCCTCGCCGGGGTCGAGGGTGTAGTCGAGGCCGGTGCCCTCGGCCGCGTCCCGGAGCGCCGCCTCGGCCTTGTCCCAGATCTCGTCGCTGCCGGCCCGCACCGCCGGCCGGTCGGAGAAGCGCACCGCCACCTCGTCGAACCCGAGGTCGCGATAGATGCTCTGCAACAGGTCGCAGAACGCCACCGTCTCGCCGTTGATCTGGTCCTCGGTGCAGAAGATGTGGGCGTCGTCCTGGGTGAAGGCGCGCACCCGCATGAGGCCGTGCAGGGCGCCGGACGGCTCGTTGCGGTGACAGGAGCCGAACTCGGCCATGCGGATCGGCAGGTCGCGGTAGCTGGTCAGGCCCTGCTTGAAGATCTGCACATGGCAGGGGCAGTTCATCGGCTTGACGGCCAGGGTGCGCTCGTCCTCGGTCTCGGCCGTGAACATGAGCTCGCGGAATTTCTCCCAGTGGCCGGAGGCCTCCCAGAGCGAGCGGTCGACCAGCTGGGGCGTCTTCACCTCGATATAGCCGGCAGCCTCGAGGCGGCGGCGCATGTAGTTTTCCACCGTGCGGTAGAGGGTCCAGCCCTTGTCGTGCCAGAACACGCTGCCGGCGGCCTCCTCCTGCTGGTGGAACAGGTCGAGCTCGCGGCCCAAGCGCCGGTGGTCGCGCTTTTCCGCCTCCTCGACCATCCGCAGGTAGGCCTTGAGCTGCTTCTCGGTCTCCCAGCAGGTGCCGTAGACCCGCTGGAGCTGGGCCTTGGTCGCGTCGCCGCGCCAATAGGCGCCCGACAGCTTGGTCAGCTTGAAGGCGTGGCCGAGCTTGCCGGTCGACGGCAGGTGCGGCCCGCGGCACAGATCGGTCCAGTTGCCTTGGTGGTAGATGGTGACGGCCTCGTCGCCCGGCATCTCGCCGATCCACTCGGCCTTGTAGGCCTCGCCCGCCTTCTCGAAGTAGGCGACCGCCGCGTCCCGGTCCCAGACCTCGCGGCTGATCGGCTCGTCGCGCTCGACGATCTCGTGCATGCGCGCCTCGATCTTCTCCAGGTCCTCGGGCGTGAAGGGCACGTCACGAACGAAATCGTAGTAGAAGCCGGTCTCGGTCGCCGGCCCGAAGGTGATCTGGGTGCCCGGATAGAGCTCCTGGGCGGCCTGGGCCAGCACGTGGGCGGCGTCGTGGCGCAGCAGGTCGAGGGCGTCGGCGTGGACGCGGGTGACGATCTCGATCCCCGCGTCCTCTTCGATGTCGCGAGTGAGGTCCCAGAGCGCGCCGTCCACTTTAATGGCAAGGGCGTCCTTGGCGAGTCCAGGGCCGATCGATTGCGCGATTTCCAGTCCGGTCACCGGCCCGTCGAAGTCCCGCACGCTTGCGTCGGGCAAGGTGATGGCAACCATGAGCGTCCGCCAAAATTCTTGTTGTGCGGCCGGGATTTGGCCGGTCAGGCCGCGCACTCTAGAGGCCTTTCGGGGGCTGTCAAGAACCGCAAAGTCCGGCTTAGTAAGGCATCGCGGTTGACAACATTGGTAGCCAGCATTTTGGCCGCTTGAGAGGTTCAATCGGCCTGCCGGGTTACAACGCATTCTTCTAGCTGGAGTGGTGAATCGAGCTGCGAAATCTCTGCTTCGGTTGCACAGATTCGAATGCCGGCCTTGCGGGCAGAAGCCAAGAGTTTGTGCCTTTCCTGGTCGCGGTCGAAGTGCCATTGGGTGCTGAGAAGCGATTCAATTGAGAGCTCGGGGTAGCGATGCTCCAACTCCGCAACTGTCGCAGCGGCCGCTTCCTTTCCACCGATCTCGGCTTGGCTCGCTGCCTTCCAAATTAGTCCGCCCGACCAGAGGTCGCCGATTGCGTCATAGCTGTTCATGATATCGATGACATCCTGATAGCGCCCGGTGAAGAAATATCCGCCGGGGCAGTCGAGGTAGTACCAGTTGGGATGATGGGGATTCAGCCGGAAGGCTCGGTCGCACATCTCTGCACCTTTTTCAGGCTTGCCGTGATAGGCCATGCTATCGGCAGCGATGTTGAGAATATCTGCTGAGCTGGGATTCAGTTCCAGAGCGCGATTGTTGGCTCTTAGTGACTCGGCGTTGTTGCCGAGCATGCCAGCGGCGAAGGCTAGGAGTACGTGGGCTTCAGCGTCGTAAGGGTCTATCTCGATTGCTTTTCTCGCCAGGTGCTCCATCTCCAAATGAGTTTCCCTATAGATCTTGGTGTATTTGGTCAAATTCAGTAACAACCAGCCCTTTTCGGTGTAAGCCCGAACCAGACCTGGGTCCCTGGCAATGGCTTCATCGGCGTAGGCAATACCCTGCCTTAAATCAGCCTCGCTCGTCTGCAAAAGGGCGTCGGCGGCCAAAACCCAGAGGTCGTAAGCTTCCAGGTCCGAGGGCCGCTTCCGCTTGGCCGCGGCTCGGCTCTCGCTGAACAACACGTTCTTACCGCCCAGGGCGCTGGTCACCCGCTCGGCGACCTCGGTCTGAATGGCAAAGACATCGTTGGCGGGCCGATCCCAACGTTCGGACCAAAGATGGGCGCCGCTTTCAGCGTCGATCAGCTGGGCGGTGACCCTGACGCGCTCGGGGGCCCGCTGAATCGAGCCCTCTAGGACATAGCGAACGCCTAAATCCTCACCGACTGTCTGTGCGTCGATGGCCTTGTCCTTGTATATCGCCGTCGAATTTCGAGCGATGACGTCAAGGTCGCGATAGCGAGCAAGGTCTGTGATGGTGTCTCTGGCGATGCCATCGGAGAGGCGCCCCGTCGCGTCACTGCGGTCAAGGTTTTCGAAGGGCAGGACGGCGATCGAAAGCCGGCCCACGATTTGATTACTGCTCGGCCAAAACCATAGAAGCGCAGCAACTATCAGTGATGCGCCCAAGAGCATTGCACTCACAAGAGCAATTGCCGGCCGTCCTCGCCCTGGCCGCACCGCCGTCGCCGGCGGCGTGTCCAGCCGGACACGGTAGGTATGCACCGGCCGTGCAATGTTCTTGACCTGCTGTTCACCGAGATCCTCGTAAGCAAGATCGAGCTTGGTTTCGACCTGATCCAAGGCTTGTTGAGAGAGGCAAATCTCGCCAGCCTCGGCCAAGCCTTCGAGACGCGCAGCCACGTTGACCCCATCGCCATAGAGGTCCTCGCCGTCCACCATGACGTCACCTAGGTGTACTCCGATGCGCAACACTATTCGCTGTTCTTCCGGCAACACCATACTCTGCGTTGCCATGCCTTCTTGGATGGCGACCGCACAGGCCACGGCGTCCACGACGCTCGCGAACTCGACCAGCGTTCCGTCCCCCATCAGCTTGACAATGCGACCGCTGTGTTCAGCGATTTTGGGGTCAATCAGATTTTCACGGTAGGATTTGAGCAGCGAAAGCGTTCCCGCCTCATCAGACTCCATGAGACGGCTATAGCCGACCACGTCGGCCGCGAGTATGGCAGCTAGACGGCGCTCCACCACGATTTCCCTCCATCACGAGAGTACCGTCGAGACAGATGGAAATCTATGTGGACTGAAAAATGACTGAATGTCTGCCCCTGGCTCCAACTTGCCATTCGAGCGGTATAGCAAGTTTGTCAGAAATTGCTCCGGCTTCGCACCTTCGGATCCAGTTTGCGCATTGAGCGCGACGACGCCCTAGCCGAAAGGCGCGCGCAGGCTCCAGCCCACAATCTCATTTCGGCACCCGCCGCGCCCTTGCCGGGGTGGGCCGAAGTGCTAGGGTCGCGCGGACCGGACTCAGTGAACCCCGAGCGACCATGACCGACGCGCCCGCCACCCTCGCCCGTCCCGACGGCGGCGCCCTGGCCTATCACGCGACGCCCGCCGCCGATCCCGGCGACGGCCGCCCGGGCCTGGTGTTCTGCGGCGGCTTCGCCTCGGACATGACCGGCACCAAGGCGACGGCGCTGGAGGCCTATGCCCGGGACCGGGGCCTCGCCTTCGTGCGCTTCGACTACCTCGGCCACGGCGCCTCCTCGGGCGCCTTCGCCGACGGCACCATCGGCCGCTGGGCCGAGGATGCCGTCGCCGTGCTCGATGAGGTCGCCGAGGGACCGCAGGTCCTGATCGGCTCCTCCATGGGCGGCTGGATCATGCTGCTGGCGGCGCTCGCCCGGCCGGCGCGGATCGCCGGGCTGGTCGGCATCGCGCCGGCGCCCGACTTCACCGAGGACCTCATGTGGGACCGCTACGACGCCGACGTGCGCGCCATCCTGGAGCGCGACGGCATCTACCGGGAACCCTCGGCTTACGACGAGGAGCCCTACACCATCACCCGCGATTTGATCGAGGACGGCCGCACCCACCTGCTGCTGCGCGGGCCGATCCCACTCGCCTGCCCCGTGCGCATCCTGCACGGCATGCGCGACGAGGCGGTGCCCTGGCAGACCGCGCTTCGCCTCGCCGAGCGCATCGTCTCACGAGACGTCGAGGTGACCCTGGTGAAGGACGGCGATCATCGCCTGTCGGAGCCCGACGACCTGGCGCGGCTATTCGACGCCGTTACGAGGCTCTTGGAGCGGCTTGCAGCCGGTTAGCGCTCTTCCGCCTCGGCCAGGAGCGCCCGCAGGCCCTCGCGGTAGGTCGGATAGGCCAGCACGACGCCCAGCTCGTCCTTGATCCGCCCGTTCGAGGACCGCTTGTTGTCCCGGTAGAAGGAGCGCGCCATGTCGGACAGCGCCGCCTCATCGAAGGGCACCAGCGGCGGCGGCTCCCGGCCGAGCAGTTCGCAGGCGTAGGCCACCACCTCCTGGGGCGGGGCGGCCTCGTCGTCGCACAGGTTGTAGGCCGCGCCGGGCC
>CALJXB010000214.1 GCA_937974415.1 uncultured Kiloniellales bacterium | reverse complement strand
GCCCGAGCAGCATCAGCGCGACCGCCGCCGTAATGAGGAGAAGCAGAGCCGAGCGCTGGATCCAAGCCTTGAGGGGCTGGGCCAGCTTCAGAACCGTGCTCGAGCTCCTGTCCAAATGGTCCTCCTGACCGAATCCGCCTTCGAATCAGAGTCGTCCGGCCCCCGCGTCGCCGGTCATCCCCATGATTGAAAGACGAAGATTAATAAATTGTTTACGAACGGCCGGCCGGGCCGAAATAACAAAGGCTTGCCGGCGACTTGCCTGGGACGTGCCGGCCCGTCAGTAAGGCGAGATGAGGACGTTCTGCAGGGTCTGCATCTCCTCCAGGCAGCGCCCGGTCCCGAGCGCGACGCAGGACAGCGGATCGTCGGCAATCGACACAGGCAGGCCGGTGGAAGCCCGCAGCACGAAATCCAGGTTGCCCAGCAAAGCGCCGCCGCCGGTCAGCACGATGCCCTTGTCGACGATGTCGGCAGCCAGCTCGGGCGCCGTGTGCTCGAGCGCGACCTTGACCGCCTCGACGATGGAGCCGACCGGTTCGGCCAGGGATTCCGCCACCTGGCGCTCGGAAATGACCAGCTCCTTGGGCACCCCGTTCATGAGGTCGCGGCCCTTGATTTCCATGGTCTCGCCCTCGCCGTCGTCCGGCGGGCAGGCCGAGCCGATATCCTTCTTGATGCGCTCGGCCGAGGCCTCGCCCACCAGCAGGTTATGGTTGCGGCGGATGTAGGCGATGATGGCCTCGTCCATCTTGTCGCCACCGACCCTGACCGAGCGCGCATAGACGATTCCGCCGAGCGAGAGCACCGCCACCTCGGTGGTGCCGCCGCCCACGTCGACCACCATGGAGCCGGTCGGCTCGGTGACCGGCAGGCCGGCGCCGATCGCCGCCGCCATCGGCTCTTCGATCAGGAACACCCGGCGCGCACCGGCGCTTTCCGCCGATTCCTGGATCGCCCGGCGCTCCACTGCGGTGGAGCCGGAGGGCACGCAGACGATGATCTGCGGGCTGGCGAAGCTGCGCCGATTGTGCACCTTGCGGATGAAGTGCTTGATCATCTCCTCGGCGACCTCGAAGTCGGCGATGACGCCGTCACGCAAGGGTCGGATGGCCTGGATGTTGCCCGGCGTCCGGCCCAGCATCATCTTCGCCTCGTCGCCCACCGCCAGCACCTGCTTCTTGCCGCGCACATCCGCGATCGCCACCACGGAGGGCTCGTTGAGGACGATGCCCCGTCCCTTCACGTAGACCAGCGTGTTGGCGGTCCCCAGGTCGATGGCCATGTCGGCCGACAGCATGCCGAGCAAGTGGGAGATCATGGGCGACGGAACCTCTCAGGCGTGGGCGCGGCGACTCGAATCGGCAATTGCCACGAGGGGGTTCCCGAATAGCGCCCCCCCGTGGCAAAAGCAAGCTAGAGCGTTGGCCTTAAGGTCCCGTTAGCGTCTTGCGCGCAGTTCAACTCACGCGGAAATCGCGGCCGGCGCCGATTTCTCCCGCTTTACCAAGAGTTTATTGAGGGCGTTCACATAGGCCCGGGCCGAGGCTACCAGGGTGTCGTAATCGGCGCCCTGGCCGTTCACGGACTTGCCGGCCTCTTCGAGTCGCACCGTCACCTCGGCCTGCGCATCGGTGCCGCCGGTGACCGCGTGGACCTGGTAGAGCTTCAACACCGCCTCGTGGGGCACGATCGCGGTGACCGCCTCGAAGGTGGCGTCGACCGGCCCGTTGCCGTCTGCCTTGGCGGTCCGGCGTTCGCCGTCGACTTCGAGCTCCAGCTCGGCCGTCTGCGGGCCCTTGGAGCCGCAGACCACCTGCAGGGAGACGAAGCGGATGCGGTCGTTGTGGCGCAGCACCGCGTCGTCGACCAGGGCGATCAGGTCCTCGTCGTAGACGTCCTTCTTGTGGTCGGCCAGGTCCTTGAAGCGGACGAAGGCATCGTTCAGCTCGTTGTCGCTCAGGCGAAAGCCGAGCTCCTCGAGCTTGGACTTGAAGGCGTGGCGCCCGGAATGCTTGCCCATGACCAGGGTCGACTGGTTGAGGCCGACCGATTCCGGGGTCATGATCTCGTAGGTCCCGCTGTGCTTCAGCATGCCGTCCTGGTGGATGCCCGACTCGTGGGCAAAGGCGTTGGCGCCGACGATCGCCTTGTTGGGCTGGACGTTGAAACCGGTGATGGCCGAGACCAGGCGCGAGGCACGGGTGATCATCTCGGTATTGATGCCGGTGACGAAGGGCAGGGTGTCCCGGCGGGTGCGCAGGGCCATGACGATCTCCTCCATGGCCGCGTTGCCGGCGCGCTCGCCGATGCCGTTGACGGTGCACTCGACCTGGCGGGCGCCGGCGCTGACCGCCGCCAGCGAGTTGGCCACCGCCAGGCCCAGGTCGTTGTGGCAGTGGACCGAGATGATCGCCTTGTCGATGTTGGGCACCCGGTTCATCAGCATGGCGATCAGGGCATGGAACTCTTCCGGCACCGTGTAGCCCACGGTATCGGGGATGTTGACCGTGCCGGCGCCGGACTTGATCGCCGTCTCCACCGTGCGGCACAGGAAGTCGTGCTCGGTGCGCGTCCCGTCCTCGGGCGACCACTCCACGTCGTCGCACAGGTTGCGGGCCCTCGTCACGCTGTCGTGCACCGCCTGATGCACCGCCTCGGGCGCCATCTGCAGCTTGTGCTTCATGTGCAGCGGGCTGGTCGAGATGAAGGTGTGGATGCGCGGGCGGGCCGCGAACTTGACCGCCGCGCCGGCCCGGTCGATGTCCTTGGGCGTCGCCCGGGCCAATCCCGCGACGGTGCTGTTCTTGACCCGCTTGGCGATCTCGCTGACCGCCTCGAAGTCGCCCTTGGAGGCGATCGGGAAGCCGGCTTCGATCACGTCGACGCCCATCTCCTCGAGGACGTCGGCGACCTGCAGCTTCTCCTCCAGGTTCATTGAGCAGCCGGGCGATTGCTCGCCGTCGCGCATGGTGGTGTCGAAGATGACGACGCGCTCGCCCGGACTCGCGGCATCGCGGGCGCCCGGACCGACGCCCGGTTCTTGGGTGTCCTTGGGTTCTGCAGACATGGCTTGGGTTCCTTGGGTTCTCCGGTCAATCGGATGTTCGGCTCTCGGTCGATCACCCCTGCCCGCTTGCCGCGCCTGCGGCTGTAGCGTTCAGGGGTTGATAAGGAGGAGCAGCGAGAGTCCACCGGAGAGGCGGGAACGGATCGGCGCGCAGGTGCCCAAAGCCGCCGCGCCCAAGCATGATCTTGAGGCGGTCGGGTTCAAGC
>CALJXB010000213.1 GCA_937974415.1 uncultured Kiloniellales bacterium | reverse complement strand
GAGTCCGACCGTTGGACGCCGCGCGAGCGCCAGGCCCTGATCCAGGACCTGGGCAACGAGATCGACCTGCTGTGGCTGACCGGCGAAATCCGCCTGGAGCGGCCCAAGGTGGAGCAGGAGGTGGCCTGGGGACTCCATTTCTTTCAGGAGACCCTTTTCGAGCGGGTGCCCGAGCTCTACGACAAACTGGAGCTGGCCCTCAAGCGCCATTACCCGGAAGACGGCATCGAAGTGCCGGCCTTCCTCCAGTTCGGGTCGTGGATCGGCGGCGACCGGGACGGCAACCCCTTCGTCACCAACGAGGTGACGCGCGAGACTTTGGCCCGTTGCCGCCTGACCGCGCTCGGCTGCTATCGGGACAGTCTGGACCGTCTGGTGCGGACCCTGAGCATCGCCGCCCATGGCGTCGCCGTGCCCAAGGCCTTCCTCAAGGTCTTGGCCCAGCGGCTGGACGACAGCGGCACGGGTACGGAAATTTCGTCCCGCAATCCGGGCGAGGTGTTCCGGCAGTTCTTGGTCTGCATGGGCCGCCGGCTCGATGCCACCATCACGGCGGCGGAGTTCGGCGAGGCGGCCACGGGCTCGGGCTACCGCGGCGCCGAAGCTTTCGTTGCGGACTTGAAGGAGCTCGAGCAGGCGCTCACCGCCTCGGGCTGCGCGGCGCTCGCCCGGGCCCACGTCCGGCCCCTGCGGTCGATGGTGGAGGCCTTCGGCTTCCGTACGGTGAGCCTCGATCTGCGGCAGAACACGGCGGTGACCAACCGGACCCTGCAGGCGATTTGGCGCCTCGGCCATGGCGGCGACCCGCCGGACGCGCGTTCGCAAGCCTGGCGGGACTGGCTGCTGGCGGAGCTGGCGCGGCCTCTCGACCGACTGCCGGAGTTCGAGGAGCTGCCGCCGGAGGCCGCCGAGGCCTTCGGCCTTTTCCGCATGGCGGCGGAGGCGCGCAGCTGGCTCGACCGGGACGCCGTGGGTGCCTTCGTCCTCAGCATGACCGAGTCTGCCGCCGACGTGCTGGGCATCTATCTGCTGGCCAAGTGGGGCGGCCTGTTCTCCGATACCGAGGGGACCGAGAGCTGCACCCTTTCCGTGGTGCCGCTGTTCGAGACCATCGAGGACCTGCGCCAGGCGCCGGCGATCCTCAAGGCGCTGCACGGCGTGCCCGTGGTGCGGCGCAGCCTGAGACGCCAGGGCGGCATCCAGGAAGTCATGATCGGCTATTCCGATTCCAACAAGGACGGCGGTTTCCTCTGCTCCAACTGGGAGCTCGCCAAAGCCCAGGTGAAACTGGCCCGGCTGCACGAGACGACCGGCATCCCGGTCTCCTTCTTCCACGGCCGCGGCGGCTCGGTCAGCCGCGGCGGCGTGCCGGCCGGCCGGGCGGTGGCAGCCCAGCCGCCGGGCTCGGTGCGCGGCCGCCTGCGGCTCACAGAGCAGGGCGAGGTGGTCTCCTCCAAGTACGCCAACCGGGGAACCGCGCGGTTCCAGCTCGAGTTGATTGCCGCTAGCGTGCTGGAGCACAGCCTCCTGACCGAGGACCGCGGCGCTGGCGGCGGCCAGCCGCGCAACCCGGATTTCGACGAGGCCATGGAGGCGCTCGCCGGCATGTCCTACGCCGCCTACCGGCGCCTCGCCGAACACCCCGGGCTGGTCGACTACTATCAGGCGGCGAGCCCGGTGGAGGAGCTGGTGCGGCTCAAGATCGGCTCGCGGCCGGCGCGCCGCTTCGGGGCCGCCAGCCTCGCCGACCTGCGAGCCATTCCCTGGGTCTTCGGCTGGAGCCAGAACCGCCACCTGATCACCGGCTGGTTCGGCGCCGGCAGCGCCCTGGAGAGCTTCCTGGAAGTGCGCGGGGCGGCCGGCGAGGCGCTGCTCAAGGACATGTTCGAGAGCTTCCCGATGTTCCGGCTGATCGTCGATGAGATGGAAAAGACCCTGCTGTTGGTCGACCTCGACATCGCCTGGGGCTACGCCGAGCTGGTGCCGGAGGCGGACCTGCGCGACGAGATCTTCGCCCTGGTCCAGAGCGAGTACGAGCGCGCTTGCGCCAATCTGCTGCGCATTACCGGGGAAGAGCGGCTCGGCGCCCGCTTTCCCAACTTTCTCGACCGCATGGCGCGGCGCCTGCCGGTGCTCGACCAGGTCGGGCGCGAACAGGTGCGCCTGATCCGGCGCACCCGCGAGGCCAAGGGCGCGGGCGGAGTCCGCAAGGGCGACCTGGTGCCCCTTCTGCTCTCCATCAACTGCGTCGCCGCCGGCCTCGGCTGGACCGGTTAGCGGGCGCGCGCCTCGACGCTTTCTCCTGCGCCGGACCGTATTTGGACCGGACGCGTGACGGTTCCGTTTGTCACCCGGCAGTACCCTTGTTACAAAGCCGTCACATTTGGGGCCCGTCCGGGCTTCGGATCCGCCCATCACCAGGACACCGCCCATGGCGACGACAAACCCGCTGTTCAAGCTGTTCGGCCAGACGCCCTTCCGGCCTTTGCAGGAGCACATGAGGGTCGTTGTGAGCTGCGCCGACCAGGTGCCCGGCCTGTTCGCCGCACTCTGCGAAGGCGACGAAAAGAAGATCGGCGAGATTCGGGACGAGATCTTCGCCCTCGAGAACAAGGCCGACGAGATCAAGAACGAACTGCGCTCGCACCTACCCAAGACCCTGTTCATGCCGGTCGACCGCCGCGACATCCTCGAGATCCTCGACCTGCAGGATTCGATCGCCGACACGGCGCAGGATATCGCCGGGGCCCTCATGGTGCGCCAGCCCAAGGTGCTGGAGTCGATCCGCGACCCGCTCATGGATCTGACGGTCCGCTGCCTCGAGGCGTGCCATCAGATGGCCCGCATCATGGAGCAGCTGGACGAACTGGTGGAGACCGGCTTTCGCGGCCCCGAGTCCGAAATCGTCCTTGCCATGATCGACGAGCTGAACCGAATCGAGACCGATACGGACCACAAGGCGATACACCTGCTAACCGAACTGTTCGCCCACGAGGGCGAGATCGATCCGGTTTCGCTCATGGTTTGGCACCGCCTGATTCGCTGGATCGGTGACCTGGCGAACTACTCCGAAAAGGTCGGTAACCGCTTGCGCCTGCTGATCGCGCGCTAGCGAAAGTCCCGGAATACGGCTGGAGCGCATCCGAGCGATGGACGTTATTGCCGCGCATGGGACGACTTTCATCGCGATCGCGGTGATTTTCGGCCTCTTCATGACCTGGGGCATCGGCGCCAACGACGTTGCCAATGCGCTCGGCACTTCGGTCGGCTCCGGCGCCATCACCGTCAGGACCGCCATTATCATCGCCGCCATTTTCGAGTTCCTCGGTGCGGCGTTTGCCGGCGGCCATGTGACCAAGACGATTCGTAAAGGCATCATCGATGCCGGGCCGATCGCCGACCAGCCCGAGATCCTCGTGTTCGGCATGTTGGCCGCGCTGTTGGCGGCCGCCATTTGGCTGATGGTGGCTTCGTTGAAGGGCTGGCCGGTCTCGACGACCCACTCGATCGTCGGCGCGCTGGTCGGATTCGGAATCGCCGGGATCGGCTTTCAAGCGGTCAACTGGGGCAAGATCGGCCAGATCGCGGCGAGCTGGGTTGTCTCGCCGTTGCTGGGCGGCGTCATCGCCTTCTTCCTGGTCGTCTCCGTCCAGCGATTGATTATCAGGTCGGATAACCCGCTCGAGAGTGCGATCAAGTGGGCGCCCGCCTACGCCTTCCTGGTCGGCTTCGTGATGGCCCTGGTAACCCTCTTCAAGGGCCTGAAGCACCTGAACCTGGATCTCAGCATTCCCGTGAGCTTCCTGCTCGCGGCTTTGATCGGCCTCGCCATTGCTTTCATCGGCCGCATCCTGGTGCGGCGGGTCAAGATCGATCCCGCGGCCGACCGGGACTTTCAGTTCACCAACGTGGAGCGAATCTTCACACCCCTGATGATCTTCACCGCCTGCGCCATGGCCTTCGCCCACGGTTCAAACGACGTGGCCAACGGCATCGGCCCGCTGGCCGCGGTCTTGGCCCTGGTGAAGTCCGGCGGCGACGTGACGCAGACCTCGGCGCTACCGATCTGGGTCTTGGTGCTGGGCGGCGGCGGCATCGTGCTCGGCCTGGCGACTTACGGCTACCGGGTCATGCAGACCATCGGCAAGCGGATCACCGAGCTGACGCCCTCCAGCGGCTTTTGCGCCACCATGTCGGCGGCGGCCACGGTGGTCCTGGCCTCGCGCACCGGCATGCCGGTCTCGACCACTCATATCGCTGTGGGCGCGGTCATGGGCGTGGGCCTCGCCCGGGGCTTCGCCGCGCTCGACCTGCGCGTCATCGGCAGCATTTTCGTCTCCTGGGTGATCACCCTGCCGATCGGCGGATTGCTCGCCGCGTTGCTGTTCTTCACCTTGAAGGGGATGTTTACCTAGGGTGCTGGCCGTCGATGGTGCGTGAGCGCGCCTTTCAAATAGTTCTCTCCTGACAGGATGATGTCAGCAGGGGAGTGGCATATTGAGCCTGCTTGCTATCGCATTGGAGGACGGATATGGCGGCTCAACACGAACTTGACGGCTTCGACATGACCCCTGCGCGCCTTGAGCGGGAATGGGTCGTCACCGTAGACACGCCGGCCGGCGGGGTGGACCCCGTTATGGAGGCACTGGGTCGGGAGATGCCGCTCAACCAGGGGCCTTACGATAATTGTCTGTTCGTCCAGGAATGCGGCTTTCAGCGATTCCGGGCGTTGGATGGTTCCCACGCCGGCGCCGAAGGCACTGTCCAGCAGACCCCCGCCTGTCAGATCGTCTTCTCGATTCCCCCCGATACGGCGCTGCTCCGGAAAGCCTTCGATGTGATTTTTTCGGTTCACGTCAACGAAGAGCCGACGATCCGCGTCGAAGAGGTATGGGGCAGCCGCTCCAAGTTCCTCGACGACAAGGACAATCCGAACCGCTATTGGAACCGGCCGGACGCCGAGCGACTGCACGGCGCCGTCGTGGGGTGAGTGACGCAGGCGGCGGCGCGAGCCGCCTCCCGCGAATCAGACTTTGGGCGCTGCCAGCTCGGCCAGCTCGGAGAGCTCCACGGCGAAGCGCTCGGAGACGTGGTCGGCGAAGCCGGCGCCGGCCTCGGTGAAGCTGTCGACGGCGAGATGCACCCCGGCCCGGTCGAGCGCCTCGACTTCGTCGGCAAAGCGCGCCACCGCGGCGATGCGGCCGTCGTACCGGCTGTCCGTCAGCCGCTCCAGCATGTCCAGGTTGGCGCTCAGCTCCGGCAAGGTAAGCATGACCAGGCGGATCTTGCCGGGCTGGACCCGCTCCCAGAAATCGGAATCCGTGGCGTCGCCGAGGATCACGTTGCGCCCGGCCGCGTGGTGCGCCGCCACCTTGTCCGGATCGCTGTCGAGTCCGACGACGATGTCGCCGAAGCGCGCGCGCAGGGTCTCGTAGGTGCCGGTGCCGATGCGGCCCATGCCGAACACGGCGATCCGGGCGTCGCCCACGGAGATCGGCTGGTCGTCCGGGTGACGGGTCGCGCTCTCCCAGGGGATCAGGCGGTCGTGGATGCGCGCGTAGATGCCGTGGGCCATGGCGTTCAAGGGCGAGCCAAGCACGAAGGTGGCCGCCAGGGCGACCGCGACCACCGCCAGCCAGTCCGGCGCGAGCCAGCCGTTGGTCACGCCGATGGCGCCGACGATGAGGCCGAATTCGCTGTAGGTTGCCAGGCCGAAGGAGGCCAGCGCCGAGCTGCGGGCGCGCAGGCGGAAGCGGGTCAGCAAGGCGAAGAACAGGGCGACCTTGAAGGGCAGCACGAGGACGAAGAAGAGCGCTATCAGGACCGCCCCGAGGCTGAGGCTTCCCGACAGCCCGATATTGAGGAAGAAGCCGACCAGGAGGATGTCCTTGAAGCTCAAGAGTGAGTCCGAGATCTCGCCGGCCCGGGCGTGGCCGGCCAGCATCATGCCCAGGATCAGCGCTCCCAAGTCCGCCTTGAGGCCGACCTGGTCGAAGGCCTCGGCGCCCAGAACCAAGGCCGCGACCAAGCCGAAGAGGGGGATCAGCTCGCCATGGCCGCAGCGGTTCATGATGATGAACAGGACGGGGCGCACCAAGATCAGGCCGAACAGCGCAAAAGCCCAGAGCGACGGCACCTTGCCGGTGGACAGGGTGATGAAGACCACGGCGATGATGTCCTGCATGATCAGGATGCCGATGGCGACCCGGCCGTGCAGAGACTGCATCTCGCCCTTATCCTCCAGCGCCTTGACGGCAAAGACCGTGCTCGAAAAGCTGAGCGCGAAGGCGACCAGGGCGCTCGACGCCAGGTCGAGCTCGGCGAAGAGGTGAACGCCGGCGAGGGAGAGGGCGAAGATCACCAGGCCGAAGACCACCACGGTCGCCACCATGTGGAGGCTCGCGCCGGCCCAGACCTCGGGCTGCAGCAGGGACTTGATCTTAAGCTTGAGGCCGATCGAGAACAGCAGCAGGGTGACGCCGAGATCGGCGAAATGGTCCAGCGTGGGGCCGCCCTCGAAGCCGAGGCCGTTGAGTGCGAAGCCCGCCGCCAGGAAGCCGACCAGGGGCGGCAGGCCGATCTGGCGGGCGGTGAAACCCAGAATGAAGGCGATGCCCAGGAACACCGGATCCATGGTTTCCTCTCCGCTCCTTCGAGTCTACCTCGCGGCCCGCCATCCCAGGCGCCGCCGGCGCGCCACGATAAGGCTCGCCGGCCGTTCGAACCAGAGCTAATGGGGGAGTGGAAGGCGCCGCCCGATCGGCGAGCACTCAGATCCAAGAGCAGAGCAACGGCAGGCTATGATCAGGGATTGAAGACCAGCACCAGGTAGGCAAGGAAGATCACCAGATGCACCGCGCCCTGCAAGAGGTTGGTGCGGACACCGCCGAAGGTGAACGAGCTCAGCAGCAGCGTAAGCACAAGCAAGATCATCGGTGCGCCTTCGAGGCCGAGCACGACCGTCTGCCCGGTGAACAGGCCGATGGCCAAGACCGCCGGCACCGTCAGCCCGATGGTCGAAAGCGCCGAACCCAGCAGGAGATTGACCGAGCGCTGCAGGCGATTGGCACGCGCCGCGCTCATGGCGGCGATACCCTCCGGAGTCAGCACCAGAAGGGCGATGACGACGCCGCCAAGGGCCGCCGGCGCCCCCACTTCGACGATGCCGTAATCGACCAGCTTCGCCATGCGCTTGGACAGCAGCACGATGGGCAGCAGGGTCAAGATCAGAAGAACGGCGTGGTATGGCAAGGAGCGGACGGGGCCATGACCGTGGCCGCCGTCTTGCGCGTCCTCGTCCCCGGACCCGTCATCCGCGGAGGCTTCATGGACAAAAAAGCCTTTGTGACGGCCGGTTTGAATGCAGAGAAAGACGCCATAGAGCAAGGCCGTCAACAGGGCGAAAAGGAAGGCTTGCCCCGTCGAGAACGTCGGGTTCGCCGTCGAGACCGTGTATTTGGGCAAGATCAAAGCGAAGACCGCGAGTGGGACGAGAACGCTGATGAAGGCCCGGGCCCCGCGCAGGTTGTAGTCTTGTTCGCGATGAACCAGACCGCCGATCAACAGGGCACCGCCCACCAAACCGTTGAGGACGATCATTAGCACCGCGAGCATGGTATCGCGGGCGAGGGTCGGATTGGCGTCGCCGGTCAGCATGATGGCGGCAATGAGCGAGACCTCGATGCCGATGACCGCGATGGTAAGGATCAACGTACCGTAAGGTTCGCCGAGGATTTCGGCGAGCGCGTCGGCGTGGCGCACGACCCCGAACGACGCCCAAAGCATGACCGGAAATATCCACAGGAAAAGGGCGGCGGCAAGCAAGGGGTCGGCGATCTCCGTCAGCCACCTATCGCCGTGAACCTGAAAGACCGCCAGCGTGATGAAACCGACGATGACGGGGAGTTCCTGTTTTAGGCTGTCGATGAGAGGGAATGACGACGGTTGCGACTTGTCGCTCATGGCTTCACCCGCATCGAGCCTGCAGATCTGTCACATCTCACGCCTTCATTTCCTTCAGCTGCTCAATCCCGGCGCCGACAATCTCGTCCGAACACGGCAATCCGGAACCGCAAACGCCTCCCACTCTTGCCGTCCTTGCCAGTGACCTGGTGTCGTCGCATGGGGAAGAGATTTGGCAGAGGGCGCCTAGGCCCCGGCGAGAACGGTAGCGAATCTGATGGCCTAAGTCGAACTGCCGTTGGGCCCGATCTTGCCCCGCTCCCCGCGCGGGGTCGAACGCTTGTGTTCCAGCTCCACCGCCCGGCAAAAAACAGCTTCAGAGCGACCGCTTCGCGATCCGGTGAGACCCGAATCGAATCGTCCACGGTTACCCGGGCAGGGGCAAAGAACGACACCTCGCGGCGTTGCAGGTAGCCCGCAGGCCGTTCGAATCGGCGCTTGAGGAAATGTGGACCGGCCGACGGGAGCCGCCTCTGCGGACCGCTCAGTTCCAGCCCTCGATGCCGGTCATGTCAGGCAGCTTGTGGGCGATCCCCTTGTGACAATCGATGCAGGTCTTCTCGCCGGAATCGAGAAAGCGCTCGTGCGTCTCGGCGGCGCGCACGCTCTGGCGGGTGAAGTCCATGTAATCGAGATTGTGGCAGTTGCGGCATTCCAGCGAATTGTTGGCCTTGAGGCGGGACCATTCCCGCTGGGCCAGCTCGCGGCGCTTGTCGAGAAACTTTTCCCGGGTGCTGATGGTGCCGAAGATCTTGCCCCACACCTCCTTGGAGGCGGCCATCTTGCGCGCCATCTTGTCGGTCCAGCCGTGTGGCACATGGCAGTCGGGGCAAGTGGCGCGCACGCCCGAGCGGTTTGTGTAGTGGATCGTCGGCTTCAGTTCGACGAAGACGTTCTCGCGCATTTCGTGACAGGAGACACAGAAGGTTTCCGTGTTGGTAATCTCGACCGCCGTGTTGAAGGCGCCCCAGAAGACGATGCCGGCAATGAAGCCGCCCATGACGAGGAACCCGAGGGCGAAGCTGCCGCTCGGCCGCCTCAAGGTGCGCCAAAGGGACAGGACCGCGTTCATGGCGACGGCCCTATTGCGGCTCGGCTTGGCCTTGGCCGGCCAAGAGGCTGTCGATGTCGACGAAGTCGTTGGCGACCAGCGGCTGCGCTTCGGTCTGCACCACGTGGCATTGATTGCAGAAGTAGCGCCGCGGAGAAATCGAGGCCAGGAACTGGCCATCGCGGTCCATGAAGTGAGTGATGCTTACCATCGGTGCCTGCGATTGACCCGTAGCCACCCGGCTGTGGCAGCTCATGCATCTGTTGCTGTTGAGGTCGACTTGGTAGCCGTCGATCTTGTGCGGGATCGACGGTGGCTGTTCCGGGTAGTTGCGGGTGCGCAGCAGGTCTTTGTTCGCGATCTTGGCCATGGGCGGCGCTTCGGGCGCCTCGCTGATGGTCGCGCCGCGCAGGGTAGCGATAACTTCCTCGTCGGCCAGAGCATCTGAGGCCAGCCCTCCAACGACGCACAAGATTGCCAGGATCCTGATCATGCTGTACCTCACACGGCTTCGACTTTGCAGGCGCATTTCTTGAAATCGGTCTGCTTGGAGATCGGGTCCGTCGCGTCCAGGGTCACCTTGTTGATGAGCTGACTGGCGTCGAACCAGGGCACGAAGACCATTCCCCGCGGCATCTTGTTGCGGCCGCGGGTCTCCACGCGGGTCACGATCTCGCCGCGCCGCGAGACGACTCGGACCTGGCTGCCCCGGCGCAATCCCTTGTCGCGGGCGTCGTCGGGATGCATGTAGACGACCGCGTCGGGGTAGGCCTGGTAGAGCTCCGGCACGCGCTGGGTCATGGAGCCGGAGTGCCAGTGCTCCAGCACGCGCCCGGTGGCGAGCCAGAAGTCGTACTCCTCGTCCGGAGACTCGGCGGGCGGCTCGTAGGGCAGGGCGAAAATGATCGCCTTGTTGTCGGGCTTGCCATAGAACTGCACGCCGCTGCCCGGTTCGACATAGGGGTCGTGGCGTTCGCGGTAGCGCCACTTGGTCTCGCGCCCGTTGACGACCGGCCAGCGCAATCCGCGCTCGGCGTGGTACCGATCGAAGTGCGCCAGATCGTGACCATGCTCGCGCCCGAAGGTCGCATATTCCTCGAACAACCCTTTCTGGATGTAGAATCCGAAGTCCTGAGCCTCGTCATTGTCGTAACTGAGATCCACCTGGGTCAGTGAAAAGGCGTCAACACGTCCGTTTCGGAACAACACCTCGTAGAGGGTCTTGCCTTTGTAATCCGGATTGGCCTCCAGGATCTCCGCCGGCCACACCTCGTCGGTGGTGAAGCGCTTGGAGAACTCGACCAGCTGCCACAGGTCCGACCGTGACTCGCCGGGCGCCTTGACCAACTGATGCCAGAACTGGGTGCGCCGCTCGGCGTTGCCGAAGGCGCCTTCCTTCTCGACCCACATGGCCGTGGGCAGGATCAGATCTGCGGCCTGAGCGGTCACCGTGGGATAGGCGTCCGAGACCACGATAAAGTTGTCCGGATTGCGATAGCCGGGGAAACCCTCCTCGTTGAGGTTGGCGGCGGCCTGCAGGTTGTTGTTGACCTGGATCCAGTAGGCGTTGAGCTTGCCGTCGCGCAGCATGCGGTTCTGCAGCACCGCGTGATAGCCGGGCTTCTCGGGGATGGTCCCGGCCGGCAGCTTCCAGATCTTCTCGGCCGTGGCGCGGTGCTCCGGGTTCGCCACCACCATGTCCGCCGGCAGCCGGTGAGAGAAGGTGCCGACCTCGCGGGCGGTGCCGCAGGCCGAGGGCTGGCCGGTCAGCGAGAAGGGGCTGTTGCCGGGCTCGGCGATTTTGCCGGTCAGGAGGTGCAGGTTGTAGACCAGGTTGTTGCACCAGACCCCGCGGCTGTGCTGGTTGAATCCCATGGTCCACAGCGACATGACCTTGGTGTTGGGGTCGGCGTAAAGCTCCGCCAGCGCTTCGAGCCGGTTCTTCGGCACCCCCGACATCTCGGCGACCCGGTCGAGGTCGTAGTCGGCGACGAATTCGGCATAGTCTTCGAGGCTAATCGGCTCCGACCCGCCCGCCTTGTCGGCGTTCTTGGCCGCCTGCTGCAGGGGATGCTCGGGTCTCAGGCCGTAGCCGATATCGTCATTGCCGCGGTGGAAGTTCACGTGCTTGGCGACGAAGTCCTCGTTTACCTGGCCGCTCTCGATGATGTGCTTGGCGATGTAATTCAGGATGGCGAGGTCGGTCTGGGGGGTGAAGATCATGGGGATGTCAGCGAGGTCGAAACAGCGGTGCTCGAAGGTCGAGAGCACGGCCACCTTCACGTGATTGGCGCTCAACCGCCGGTCTGTCAGCCGGGTCCACAAGACCGGGTGCATTTCCGCCATGTTCGAGCCCCACAGCACGAAGGCATCGGCGTGCTCGAAGTCGTCGTAGCAGCCCATCGGTTCGTCCATGCCGAAGGTGCGCATGAAGCCGGCCACCGCGGAGGCCATGCAGTGGCGGGCGTTGGGCTCGATATTGTTGGAGCGGAAGCCCGCTTTCATCAGCTTGACCGCGGCATAGCCTTCCCACACGGTCCACTGGCCCGAGCCGAACATGCCGACGGCGGTCGGGCCCTTTTCCCGGAGCGCCGCCTTGAATTTCTCGGCCATGACGTCGAAGGCCTCGTCCCAGGAGACCGGCGTGAATTCGCCCTCCTTGTGATATTGGCCGTCGCGCTTGCGCAACAGCGGCGTCGTCAGGCGGTCTTCGCCGTACATGATCTTGGAGAGGAAATAGCCTTTGACG
Organism: uncultured Kiloniellales bacterium; assembly: GCA_937974415.1. Taxonomy (GTDB): domain Bacteria; phylum Pseudomonadota; class Alphaproteobacteria; order Kiloniellales; family JAKSDN01; genus CALJXB01. The sequence goes on along the minus strand of CALJXB010000213.1, from coordinate 1,739 downwards.
CAGTTGAGGCCGCGGTTGACCGGCGCCTTGACGTCGCCGTGGGTAGCGACGACCCGGCCGTCGTTGGTCGCCACCATGACGCCGCAGCCGGTGCCGCAGAAGCGGCAGGGCGCCTTGGACCAGGTGAGGCGCGTCCGCTCGGCCTCGGTTATCAGACCGGCCGCCGTCGCCGGGACGCTGATGCCCGCGACCGTCGCCGCGGTCGCGATGGCGTTGGCCTTCATAAATTCGCGCCGGGTCACTTTCATGGCACTGACTCCGTTTCCTCTGGCTCGCCGTCCTCGACCTGGTGATAGACCAGGGAGGCGGCGAAGACACCCTCCAATGCGCGGATCGCATCGATCCGCATGGAAATCTCGGCCTCGCTCGAAGTTTCCAATGTAACCACCAGCTTACCCGCCCCGTCGCTGGCGTGGACCTCGGCACCGGGCAGCGCGGCAATGGCCGCAGATATGGCCGGCAAGCGCTCTCCCGTGCCGTGCACGACCAAACTGGAAACGTGAAACTCCACCGACATCGAATTTTCAGTCCGGAACATTGGCAAGCCGTAAGCGAAGTCGCCTTGACTTAAGCCAGAAACGCGGCCTGCGAGCGGCCTCAAGAGCCCGGCGGGCCAGCCAGGATCTGGTACATCCAAACCAGGAACCCGAACCCGCCGACGATGACCACCGACATCACCGGGGCAAGGACCACGGTGAGCAGGATGAAGGCCCAAAATTCGCGATTCTTGGCGCTTTTTTGATCTATGGCTTGCTCGGCCACCTCTCCCCCTCCTCGCCTTACCTCGGTCCCGTCATCCCGTCGCATAAGCCCGGGGCCTCGGGGGCAACACCGACACCACGCCACAAACGGCAGCGGACTTAGCGACCGAAGTCGAACGGGATTTGGATCACTTTTCGAGCGCCGGAGCAAGGGTCAGGAGCGTTGGCACGCAGAGCTTTCGATCATCTTGGCGGAGTCGAAAAAGGCACGGCGCCGGCAAGTTCGCTCTTCCGTCGTACCTGCGGCCCGAGACTCGCTCTTGGAAAATGATCGTGTTACCGTTCCGGCGTCCTGGACGGCGGCATTGCGTCCAAGACGCCGCTAAGGAAGTATCTGCCCCAGTGGCCTGTCAGGGAGCCTCGTTTCCTAAGGTTCGCTTGGGCTGCCACGGAGAAGATCGGGCGACCGAGGCTTTCGGGCTTAGGCATTTGGCGAGACACCGTTCAGGCGAGCACAGAGGAGGAGCATGGCATGTCGTTCTCGGAAACTCACGAGATGGAGGGCACATTGAAGGAGTGCCTTCGGGAGCTGGTCGCGGCACTCGGGCATCGCGACTTTGAGATGACGGGTGACGAAGTGATCGTGCGCGATCAGGACAAACGCTTTGTCATCTCCCTGACCTACGAAGGCGACCGTCGCCTCGGCTCCCTCGACTTGCCAATGACCCGTGTGGAGTATACTTGCAGCGATTGTACCGAGGCTGAAGCCAAAGAGTTTCAGGAGCATATGGCCAAGCATCTTATGCGCGCCGGCGGCGGCTAGGGCGCGAGAGCGTTCCGGCCTATCGAGAGTGCACGATCCGAGACCGGTGGCTGAGCCAACGCCGTCGCGATCCCGGCGGCAAACACACGTCCAATGGAGACCGGAGGAAGCAGCATGAGGATCACCGTCAAGACGGTCGAGTGGCTTAGACATCATTTGCCCGGCGATCCGGCCGACAATCAGGCGGAGATCGAGGTCGCCCAGGATGCGACTCC
>CALJXB010000212.1 GCA_937974415.1 uncultured Kiloniellales bacterium | reverse complement strand
GCGCAGTTTGCGGCCGTTGAAGCCATGAGGACGCCATGATTTTCCGCCAGTTGTTCGACTCCGTGTCGAGCTCCTACAGCTACCTCGTCGCCAGCCGCATGGGCGGCGAGGCGCTGATCATCGACCCGGTCCTCGACAAGGTGGAGCGCTACCTCAAGCTCCTCGAGGAACTCGACCTTAAGCTGGTGAAAGCCATCGACACCCACGTCCATGCCGACCACATCACCGGCCTGGGGGCGCTGCGCGACCGCACCCGCTGCGCCACGGTCATGGGCCGGGAAAGCCAGACCGACGTGGTCTCGATCCGGGTGTCCGACGGCGACGAGATCGAGATCGAGGGAGTCTGCTTGCGCGCCATCCATACACCCGGCCACACCGACGATTCCTACTGCTATCGCATGTACGACCGGGTCTTCACCGGCGACACGCTCTTGATCCGCGGCACCGGGCGCACCGACTTCCAGCACGGCGACTCCTTGGCCGCCTACGACTCCCTCTTCAACAAGCTGCTCGCCCTGCCCGACGAGACGCTGGTCTACCCCGGCCACGACTACAAGGGCGACACGGTGAGCACCATCGGCGAGGAGCGGCGCCACAACCCGCGCCTCCAGGTGAAGAGTGGCGAGGACTATGTCGCGCTCATGGCCAAGCTGAACCTGGCTAACCCCAAGATGATGGACGTGGCGGTGCCGGCCAACCTCAAGATCGGCCTGTCCCAGGAGGCGGTCGAGGCACGCGGCTGGGCGCTGACCTGCGCCGAGGCCCAAGACGGGCTGGGCCGGCCCGACGTAGTCCTGATCGACTTGCGCGACAAGGCGGAGCGGACGGCTCACGGCGAGATCCCCGGCTCGGTCCATGCCCCCTATCCGGACCTGGAGGCAAACGTGAAGCCCGGCGGCCTCTTGAACGAGATCGCCAGGTCGACCGGTAAGCGCCTGGTGTTCTACTGCGCCTTCGGCGAGCGCTCCGCCATGGCGGTGCAGACCGCCCAGGAGGCGGGCCTGACGAAGTCCTGCCACATCACCGGCGGCATCGACGCCTGGAAGAAGATGGGCGGGCCGCTCGAGGGCGGCGAGTAGGCTTAAAGGACCGAAGGGCCCGCGCGCTCTAGTCCATCGCCTCGAGCTCGTCGATCAGGGCCTCGATGACCGAAAGGCCCTTGGCCCAGAAGCCCGGGTCCGAGGCATCGAGCCCAAAGGGTGCCAGCAACTCCTTGTGGCGCTTGGTGCCGCCGGCCCTCAGCATGTCCAGGTACTTGACCGCGAAGCCGTCGGCCGAGTCCTGATAAACCGCATAGAGCGAGTTCACCAGGCAGTCGCCGAAGGCGTAGGCATAGACGTAGAAGGGCGCGTGGATGAAGTGGGGGATGTAGGCCCAAAAGACCCGGTAGTCGTCGTCGAAGTCGAACACGGGCCCGAGGCTTTCGCGCTGCACGTCTAGCCAGACCTCGCCGAGCTCCTCGGCGGTCAGCTCGCCTGAACGACGGCGGTCGTGGACCCGGCGCTCGAACTCGTGGAACGCGATCTGGCGCACCACGGTGTTCAGCATGTCCTCCACCTTCTCGGCCAGCATGACCTTGCGCCGGGCGGGGTCGGTCTCGGCCGTCAAGAGCGCTCGGAAGGTCAGCATCTCGCCGAACACGCTGGCGGTCTCGGCCAGGGTGAGCGGCGTGTCGGACATGAGGTGGCCTTGGGGGCCGGCCAGCACCTGATGCACGCCGTGGCCGAGCTCGTGGGCCAGGGTCATGACGTCGCGGGTGCGCCCCTGGTAGTTCAACAGCAGGTAGGGGTGCGCACTCGGCACCGTGGGGTGGGCGAAGGCGCCCGAGGCCTTGCCCGGGCGGGCCGGCGCGTCGATCCAGGCCTGCTCGAAGAAGCGCCGGCCAATATCCGCGAGGTCCGGCGAGAAGGCGCCGTAGGCCTGGAGCACGCTTTGCTCGGCCTCGTCCCAAGCGATGGTGCGGTCGAGGTCGTCGGGCAGCGGCGCGTTGCGGTCCCAGTAGGGTAGGCGCTCAAGGCCCAGCCAGCGGGCCTTCAGGGCGTAGTAGCGGTGGGAAAGCCGCGGAAAGGCGGCCTTCACGGCGGCCACCAGGGCGTCGACCACCTCGTCCTCGACGAAGTTCGCCAGGTTGCGCGAGGAGACCGGCGCCGTGAAGTCGCGCCACTTGTCCTCGATCTCCTTGTCCTTGGCCAGCGTGTTGGTGATCAGGGCGAAGGTGCGGATGTTCCGGGTGAGCCCATGGGCGAAGGACTTTGCCGCCGCCTCGCGCACGGCGCCGTCGTGATCGGTGAGCTTGTGCAGGACCTCGGTCGCGGTGAGACTTTCGCCCTCGAAGTCGAAGCGCAGGTCCGCCATGGTTTCGTCGAACAGGCGGATCCAGGCGGACCGGCCGGCCACCTGCTTCTCGTGCAGCAGGGATTCCAGCTCGTCGGACAACTGGTGGTCGCGGAAGGCGCGGATGTCGCGCAGCCAGGGCCGGTAGCGGGCAAGCGCTTCGCTGGCCAGTTTGGCCTCCAGCTCCGCCTCGTCCAGGCGGTTGAGCTCCAGGGTGAAAAACAGCAGCGCCGTCGAGATCTCGGTCGTGCGCTCCTGCATGTTCTGATAGAAGCGGCCGGCCTCGGCATCGCTCATGTCGTCGGCGTGGACCAGCTGGGCGTAGCTCATGACCCGGCCGAGGACTTCCTCAATCGCCTCGTAGCGGGCGATCGCCGCCGCTAGGGTATCGCCCTCGAGGGCCGCCAGCTGGTTCTGAAACTCGCCCTGGAAGGCCTTGGCCTCGGCCGCGGCGCGCTTGAGATCCGCCTTGAGCTCTGGCGCGTCCGGCCCGCCATAAAGGTCGCTCAGGTCCCAGACCGGCAGGTCGCCCAGAGCCTCGGTTTCGTCTCTTTGTTCGCTCACGGTCGCGCTCATCTTTCAACTCCTTGACCCTGACGCATATAGGCCGGCATATGAAGGTCGCCAAGCACCAATTCAGAACTCACCTCGCGCTTTTCGATGGCGAGCGACCGTCATGCACCGTCTTGAATACGGGACCTGGCCCAGCCTGACCGCCATGTTCTTCGAGCTGGCCAAGGCCCATGGCGAGCGCCCCTTGGCCTGGGCCAAGAAGGACGGCAGCTACCGGCCCTGGACTTGGCAGGAGGTCGAGCGCCAAGTCCGCCTGCTGGCCCGCGCGCTGCGTGCCCGGGGCCTGGGCGACGGCGACCGGGTCGTGCTGGTCTCGGAAAACCGCCCGGAATGGCTGATCGCGGACCTCGCCGTCATGGCCGCCGGCGGCATCACCGTGCCGGCCTATACGACCAACACCGAGATCGACCACCGCTACATCATGACCGACAGCGGCGCCATGGCCGCCATCGTCTCGACGCCTGCCCTGGCGCAGCGGGTCCTGCCGGCGGTGACCGACTCCCACACCTGCCACTTCATGGTGACCATGGCGCCGCCCGAATTCGACCAGCTCCACGAGGCCGAGGTGGTGACCTGGGACGACATGCTCGCCGAAGGGGCCGTGGCGGCGGACGAGGTCGACGACCAGCTGGCCCGGATCCACCGCGACGAGGTGGCCTGCTTCATCTACACCTCGGGCACCGGCGGCGCGCCCAAGGGGGTCATGCTGACCCACCGGAACATCCTCGCCAACTGCGCCGGCGCCCATGACCTGCTGGAGCAGTACGGCCTGGGCGAGGAGGTGTTCCTCTCCTTTCTGCCGCTGTCCCACGCCTACGAGCACACAGCCGGCCAGTTCTTCCCACTCTCCATCGGCGCCGAGATCTACTACGCCGAGAGCGCCGACAAGCTGCTCAACAACCTGGCCGAGGCGCGGCCGACCATCATGACCGCGGTGCCCCGGCTCTACGAGTCCATGCACCAGCGGATCTGCCGCGCCATGGCCAAGGAAAGCGGCACGCGGCGGCGGCTCTTCGAGCTCACGTTGAAGTTGGGGACCAAGCGCGCCAAGCGCGGCCGCCTGAACCTGGTCGAGCGGCTCCTCGACCTGCTGGTCGAGCGCCTGGTGCGCGCCAAGATGCGCAAGCGCTTCGGCGGGCGCCTCAAGGCCATGGTCTCGGGCGGCGCCGCCCTCAACCTGGAGATCGGCCAGTTTTTCACCGCCATGGGCCTGCCGATCCTGCAGGGCTACGGCCAGACCGAGGCGGCGCCCACGATCTCCGCCAACCCGCCCCGGAAGGTCAAGATGGAGACGGTCGGCCCGCCGCTCAAAGGCGTCGAGGTGCGGATCGCAGAGGACGGCGAGATCCTGGTGCGCGGCGACCTGGTCATGAAGGGCTACTGGCGCGCCGACGACGCGACCGAAGCGGCGATCCAGGACGGCTGGCTGCACACCGGCGACGTGGGCGAGTTCGACGAGGACGGCTACCTCAAGATCACCGACCGCAAGAAGGACATCATCGTCTTCTCCGGCGGCGACAACGTGTCGCCGGCCCGGGTCGAGGGTATCCTGACCCTGGAGCCGGAGATCTCCCAGGCCATGGTCTACGGCGACAAGCGCCCCCACCTGGTGGCCCTGCTGGTGCCCGAGGACGACTTCCTCAAGCGCTGGGCCAAGACCAACGGCAGCGGTACCCAGCTCGCCGAGTTGGCCGGCCTGCCGGAGTTCCACAAGGCCTTCGTGCCGGTGGTCGAGCGGGTCAACGCCAAGCTGGCGAACTTGGAGAAGGTGCGCCGCTGGGCCATCTCGCCCGAGCCCTTCACGGTCGACAACGGCCTCATGACCCCGACCCTCAAAATCCGCCGCCACAAGATCAAGGCGGCCCACGGCAAGACGCTGGAAGAGCTCTATTAGGGCCTCTTCCGTTCAGACCGAACCGGCCCACCCGGTCTGGCCGGTACGCCGTACGGCGGTCGGCGTGGGCATCTGCAGGATCGCGAGGATTTGTGCCGGCCGAAGGTCCGCTTGGACCATCGCATCGGGCTGTTAACCAGTTTTTCGGAACTAGGTCACAGACTTGGCCACAAGGACCGCCAATGGGGCACCGACACACCGACCGACAGGCAACGAACGTCCGGACTTAGGCCGATGCCAAACAGTAGAATTAGCGTATCGATCGCAGCCTTTCTGTCAGGCTTTATGCTGATCTGGTTGCTGATCTCCTCGGCTGCCCTGGGGCCAACGAATGTCCCCGCCGTCGGTTCATTCAGGTTCGTCTATCTCGTCACCATGTTCATTTTTTTCGGCTACTTCTGGCTTTACTTTTATCGCCGGCCGCGCGGTGGAGGTAAATCTTTCTTGGACGGTCGAACCGCATTGTCGGGAAGCGCTTTCGTTGTGGGCGTG
>CALJXB010000211.1 GCA_937974415.1 uncultured Kiloniellales bacterium | reverse complement strand
AAGACCAACATGACCGGAATCATGAAGGGGAAGAGGATGCTCGTTGGCTTCTTCAACCGCGGCCCGGCCGGAGCGCCGGCCACCATCCCGGCGGTGGAGATCACCAGTTCGACCTACGTGATGCACAGCGCCAACCTCCTCTACCGCCACGTCTACGATCGCTTCGACGAGCAGGTCGAGCGCTCCGGCCGATTCCTGACCAACGTCCACGCCGAGGGGCTCAACCGGCCCGAGGATCTGCCCAACGCGCGGGTCTTCATGGACCGCAGCTGGTTGACCACCTTCAGCATGTTCTGCACCTACGCCGGCAACACGCTGCTGCTCAAGAAGGGCAACCACCGCTTCGCCGTCGATCTCGCCAACTACTTCGGCGGAGGCGAGGAGCTCTCCGAGCACATGTTCATCACGGGCATCAAGGAAGACAACGGCCGCATGACGTGGTTCGCGGGTGCGGCACCCAGCGGTTGCGGCAAGACGACGACCGCCATGGTCGGCACCGATTTCGTGGGTGACGACCTGGCCCAGATGTGGATCGCCGACGACGGCACCATGCGGGCCATCAACCCCGAAAACGGAATCTTCGGGATCGTGGCCGACGTCAATCGCGAGGGCGACCCGAACCTGATGAAGTGCCTGCGCGAGCCCGGCACCGAGGTCATCTGGTCGAACGTCCTGATCGACGACAAGAACGTCCCGCACTGGACCGGCAACGGCGAGGAGCACGCGGAGAAGGGCGTCAACTTCCAGGGTGAGTGGTTCAAGGGCAAGAAGAACGCCGAGGGCAAGGAGATCCCGATCTCGCACCCCAACGCCCGCTGCACCCTGCGGTGCGAGGCGATCGCCAACTACGGCAAGGCGTTCGGCGACTCTCCCGACGGCGTGCCGGTCAAGGTGATCACCTACAGCGGCCGCGACGCCGACACCATGCCGCCCGTGTGGGCCGGCAAGACTCCCGACGACGGCGTGGTCATCGGAGCATCGATCGTCTCGGCGGCCACCGCCACCGAGGTGGGCGCCTCGGGCGTCAAGCGCCAGCCCTGGGCCAATGCCCCGTTCATCCCCGGCCCGCTGGCCGACTACATGAAGACCCAGTTCGATTTCTTCAACAGCCCCAAGTTCAGCGATGCCGGACGTCCGATCCTCGCGGGCCTCAACTACTTCCTGACCCACGAGGCCCGTGGCGGCGAGGGCAAGAAGCTGCTCGGGGAAAAGCGCGACGTCAAGGTCTGGCTGACCTGGCTCGCCAAGTTCGCCAGCGGCGACGTGGACGCCATCGAGACCCCGGTCGGTTACATCCCGAAATACGAGGATCTCGAGAAGCTGTTCTCGTCGATCATCGACAAGGACTATCCGCGCGCGCTGTACGACAAGCAGTTCTCGATCTACGTCGACAAGATCCTCGACCGGATCGCGCTCCAGCGCGAGGCGTTCGGCAAAGAGAAGGGTCTCCCCGAGAAGCTGTTCCAGGTCTACGACGAGTGGAACAAGGGGCTTCTCGAGTTGAAGAAGGCCTACGGCGCGATCGTGCCCCCCGACAAGCTTGTCGAGGCCGCGGTCTAGCGATGTTCACGATGTCAATAACGAACGGATTCACGGCAAGAGGAGAGAGCTCATGGCCACGCTAAAGGAGACCCTGGCCCAGAAGATCGAGGCGCATCGCCCCCGGACGGCGAAGCTGCTCAAGGAACACGGAGACGTGAAGCTGGGCGAAGTCACCATTGCGCACGCCATCGGCGGCGCTCGCGGCGTTCGCTGCCTGGTGACGGACACGTCCTATCTCGATCCCATGGAGGGCATCCGGTTCCGTGGAAAGACCATCCCGGAGACCTTCGCCGCGCTCCCGAAGTACCCCGGTAGCGAGTACCCCTCGGTGGAGTCGTTCTGGTACTTCATCCTGACCGGCGACATCCCGACGGCGAAGCAGGCCGACGAGGTCATCGAGGACTTCAAGACCCGCGCCGCCGTCCCGCAGTACGTCATCGACGTCCTGCGCGCCATGCCGCGCGACTCGCACCCGATGACGTTGTTCTCGGCCGCCATCCTCGCGATGCAGCGCGAGTCGGTCTTCGTCAAGAAGTACATCGACGGCATGAGCAAGATGGACTACTGGGATCCGACCTACGAGGACGCTTCCAACCTGCTGGCGAAGCTCCCCAGGATCGGCGCCTATATCTACCGCATGAAGTTCCGGGGCGACACGCACCCCCATCCGGACAGCAGCCTCGACATGGGCGGCAACTTCGCGAAGATGATGGGGATCGACGCCCCGTACGACGACGTCGCCCGGATGTACTTCATCCTGCACTCCGATCACGAGTCGGGCAACGTCTCGGCCCACACGGTGCACCTGGTCGCCTCGGCGCTGTCCGATCCGTACTACGCCCTGTCGGCCGGGATCAACGGCCTGGCCGGACCGCTCCACGGGCTGGCCAACGAGAACGTGCTCCGCTGGACCCAGGCCTTCATCGAGAAGCTGGGCGGCAAGGAGCCCACGGAACCCGTCATCAAGGAAGCGCTGTGGGAAACGCTGAAGAGCGGCCAGGTGATTCCGGGTTACGGCCACGCGGTGCTGCGCAAGACCGACCCGCGCTACGTCTCCCAGATGGAGTTCTGCCAGAAGAACCTGCCGGACTACCCGCTGTTCAAGGTCATCAACATGATCTACCAGGTGGCCCCGGGCGTTCTGATGGAGCACGGCAAGGCCAAGAACCCGTGGCCCAACGTCGACGCCCAGTCCGGCGTGATCCAGTGGTACTACGGTGTTACCGACTACGCGTTCTACACCGTGCTGTTCGGTATCGGGCGTGCCATCGGCACCCTGGCGAACATCACCTGGGACCGCGCCCTCGGCTATCCGATCGAGCGGCCGAAGTCGGTGACCACGGCCATGCTGGAAGAGGCGGCCGGGGTCAACATGGTCGCCAAGTAAGCCGTTCGACGGCGGTTTCGTTTTTGCCGAAGGCCGGGCGCTTCGCCCGGCCTTCTTCTTTCTACAGTGAAACAGGCGAGAGTAGAATGCTCGCGCGGTCGCGCCGTAGGAGTGCGCGTCGAGGGAGCCCATGAACACGATCGGCTTGCTCGGGGGCATGAGCTGGGAATCCACGACGATCTACTACCGGATCATCAACGAGACCGTCCGCGAGCGCCTCGGCCCGCTGCACTCCGCCGAGCTCGTCCTCTACAGCGTCGACTTCTCGGAGATCGACCGAAGGCAACGCGTCGGCGACTGGGACGGAATCGGGCGGCTCCTG
>CALJXB010000210.1 GCA_937974415.1 uncultured Kiloniellales bacterium | reverse complement strand
GTATCGCCGTCGGGATCGCCCCATTCCGTCCACGACCCGTCGTAGAGGGCCACGTCCTTGTGGCCGGCGATATGGAGGCCGAGGGCCAGCACCGCGGCGGTCAGGCCGGAACCGCAGGTGGTGATCACCGGGCGTTTCATGTCGATGCCCGCGGCGGTGAAGCGCTCAGCCAGTTGATCGGCCGGCAATAGGGTCTGGGTCTCCCGGTCGAGCAGCGCGGTGAAGGGCAGGTTGCGGCTGCCGGGAATGTGGCCGCCGCGCAGGCCCGGCCGCGGCTCGGGATCCGTGCCTTCGAAACGGCCCCGGCTGCGGGCGTCGAGGAGCTGCTCGCGGCCGCTGTCGATGTTGGCGAGGACCTGGTCTCGGTCGCGCACCATGAGGCTGTTTGTGCGCGCCGTGAAGTGCCGCTCCTCGGCCTGCGCCGGGCCGTCCTCGACGGGCCGCCCTTCGGCCATCCACTTCACCAGGCCGCCGTCGAGCACCGCCACGTCGCGATGCCCGAACAGGCGAAAGGTCCACCAGACCCGCGCCGCGCTGAACAGGCCGCGCTGATCGTAGGCGACGATCCGCACGCCGTCCCCGAGGCCCAGCTTGCGCACCCGGGCGGAGAACTTCTCGGGCGGCGGAAGCATGTGGGGCAGATCGACGCTGGTGTCCGCGATCTCGTCAATGTCGAAGAAGACGGCGCCGGGAATGTGGTGCGCTTCGTACTCGGCCCGCGGGTCGAGCCCCTCGTGGGGCAGATAGTAGCTGCCGTCGACCAACCGGATGTCGGGCGCCGCTAGGTGCTCAGCCAGCCAGTCGGTGCTGACCAGCGCATCGCTGTTGAAAGCCGTCATCGGCGAACCGCCCCCCGGAGCCTCTGTTGTTATCCCGTTGCCGTTCCGGCGTCGCGGTTTATTCGTCGCCCTAGTCGTCGCCCTAGTCGTCGAAGGTGATCACCACCCGCCGGTTCTGTCGACCCTTGCTTTCGATTTTGGCCACCCTGACGTGCCCGATCTCGCCAGTGTGCCGCACATGGGTGCCGCCACAAGGCTGCAGATCCACGCCGGCGATATCCAGTACCCGCACGCTGCCCGTGCCCATCGGCGGCTTCACCGACATGGTGCGCACCAGCCCGGGGTTGGACACAAGCTCGTCGTCGGCGATCCAGCGCGGCACCACCTCGTGGTCCTCCTCGATCAGACGGTTGAGCGCCGCCGTGACCTGCTCCTTCTCCGGCTTGCTGTCCGGCAGGTTGAAATCGAGCCGGCCCTTGCCGTCGCTGATCTGGCCGCCGGTAACCTCGCCCGGTATCACCGCGCAGAGGAGGTGCAGGCAGGTGTGCATGCGCATAAGGCGGTAGCGCCGTTCCCAATCGATCTCGGCCGTGACCCGGGACCCCGGCGCCGGCAGCGTGGCGCCCTCTTGCGCGATGTGCAGCACCTCGTCCGGACCCTCGCCCTTGCGGGTGTCGACAATGACGATCTCGCCGCCGCCATCGCCCCCGTCGCCTGTGGCCAAGCGCAGCCGGCCCTGATCGCCGGGCTGGCCGCCGCCCATGGGATAGAAAACCGTACGATCCAGCCGTATCCCGCTCTCGTCGGCCGCCGTAACGGTCGCCTCGCAGGACGTCGCATAGGCGTCTTCGCGGAAAACCTGCTCCATCGCTCCGATCCCTCCGTCAGACCAGCCAGTCGGGGACTGGAAGGCCCTTTTCGCGAAGGAACTCAGGGTTGTAGAGCTTGCTGCTGTAACGGGTGCCGTAGTCGCAGAGCACGGTCACGATGGTATGTCCGGGCCCCAACTGCCGGGCCAGGCGTGCGGCCCCGGCCACGTTGATGCCGCTCGAGCCGCCCAGGCAGAGGCCTTCCTCCTTCAGCAGCTGGAAGCAGACGGTGACCGCCTCCTCGTCATGGATCTGGAACGGCGCGTCGACCTCTAGGCCGGCCAGATTGTCAGTGATGCGCCCCTGGCCGATGCCCTCGGTGATCGAGCTGCCTTCGGACTTCAATTCACCCGTCGTGTAGTAGCTGTACATGGCTGCGCCCATGGGGTCAGCCAAGCCTATGACCACGTCCGCCTTGCGCTCGCGCAGCGCCATGGCGACGCCGGCCAGGGTACCGCCGGTTCCGATCGCACAGATGAAGCCGTCGACCTTGCCGTCGGTTTGCTCCCAGATCTCCGGGCCGGTGGTCTCGTGGTGGGCCTGGCGGTTGGCCGTATTGTCCCACTGGTTGGCGTAGAGCACGCCATGGGGCTCGATCTCGGCCAACTGGTCGGCCAGGCGGGCCGCCACGTGAACGTAGTTGTTGGGGTCCTTGTAGGGCACCGCCGGCACCTCGCGCAGGTCGGCGCCGCACAGCCGCAACATGTCCTTCTTTTCCTGGGACTGGGTCTCGGGGATGACGATGACGGTGCGGTAGCCGCGCGCCCGGCTGACCAACGCCAGGCCGATCCCCGTGTTGCCGGCCGTGCCTTCGACGATGACGCCGCCGGGCCGCAGGCTCCCCTTGGCCTCGGCGTCCAGTATGATGCCCATGGCCGCCCGATCCTTCACGGACTGGCCCGGGTTCAGGAACTCGGCCTTGCCGTAGATCTCGCAGCCGGTCTCCTCGGAGACCCGGCGCAGGCGGATCAGCGGCGTCCGCCCGATGGATTCGACAAAGCCGTCGCGAATGTCCATGTTTGTTCCTGCCTTGCCTGGCGTCCCAAAGTTGTTGTCGTTGCGCTCGGCAGACTGAGACTAGCCGCGCAGCTACCGAGGGATCAAGATGCGCTTGGCCCCCAGCGACTTTTCAAATCGGCCCGGTTGAGCATGAGCCACTGCAGGGCGATCACCGTATTGGCGTTGGGGCAGGGGCTCGCCATGACCATGGGCAGGGCCTCATCCGCCGGCACGACGAAGCTGCGGATGTCCTCGCCTTCGTGATCGAGCCCATGCAGACCGCCGGCACCCGCGCTGTCGATCCGACCGCAAAACATGGCCAAGGTCTCGGAGCTGGCGCCGGGCGTCATGAGAAATGTGCCGATCGGCACCAGGTCCTGGATCTCGCAGCCAGCCTCCTCCACGGCCTCGCGGCGGACCACCTCCACGGGGGTGTCGTCCTGCTCGATGATGCCGGCAACTACTTCGATGAGCCAGGGCTCGACGCCGGCGGCAAAGGCGCCGATGCGGAACTGCTCGATCAAGACCACGCAGTCGCGCTCGGGATCGTAGGGCAAGACCGCCGCCGCGTGGCCGCGCTCGAACAGCTCGCGGGACATGGGCTCGGTCCAGCCGCCGTCGAACTTGCAGTGGCGCAGGCGGTAGACGTCCATCTGGAAATAGCCGCGATAGGGCGTCTGCTTCTTGAGCACCTCGACCCGCTTCAGACCAGCCGGCCCAGTGGTCATGGGCTTCTCCTCGACTCTCGACTCTCGACAGGTCGCCACTAGACCCTTTTTACGCGGCTCTGTGAAGGCTCGCTCATGAAAGCGTGACGAGGTCGCGCTGGCGGGTCCGGCCGGTTTGTGTTGGCATGGGCCCTGGATCTGTCGTTGCGACCATAGCCAAGGGGGGCATGATGACCGTTACCAGCGAGAAACTCAGCTTTGCCGGCACCGGCGGGCAGGAGTTGGCGGCCCGCTTAGAAAAGCCCCGGGGGCGCAGCCATGCGGTGGCCCTCTTCGCCCATTGCTTCACCTGCACCAAGGACATCTTTGCCGCCGCACGCATCGCGGCAGGCCTGGCGTCGCGCGGGATCGCGGTCTTGCGCTTCGACTTTACCGGTTTGGGCCATAGCGAAGGCGAGTTCGCCAACACCAACTTTTCGTCCAACGTCGATGATCTGGTGGCGGCTGCCGACCATCTGCGCAGCCTGGGCACGGCGCCGAAGATCGTCATCGGCCACAGCCTGGGCGGGGCCGCGGTCCTGGCCGCGGCGGGCCGGATCCCGGAGGCCGTGGCGGTGGCGACCATCGGTGCGCCGGCGGACCCGGCGCACGTGCAGCACCTGTTTCAGGCCGCCCGTCCCGAGATCGAAGCCAAGGGCGAAGCGGAGGTGCTGCTGGCCGGCCGGCCCTTCACCATCAAGAAGCAGTTCCTCGAGGACATCGAGGCAACCCGCTTGGAAGCGGCCATAGGCGATCTTCGCAAGGCCTTGCTGGTGTTTCACGCGCCGCGCGACGCGACCGTCGGAATCGAGAACGCCGGGCGGATCTTCGGCGCCGCCAAGCACCCGAAGAGCTTCGTGTCCCTGGACGACGCCGACCACCTGCTGACCCGGCGCGAGGACGCGACCTACGTTGCCGAGGTGCTGGCCGCCTGGGCGGGCCGCTATCTGGGTTTGGCGCAAGCGGAGCCGCTCAAGGCCGCCTCTGGAACGGTGGTGGTTCAGGAGGCGGGCGAGGGCAAGTTCGCCCAGCATGTCGCCGCCGGACCTCATCAGCTGCGGGCCGACGAGCCGCTCTCCGTCGGTGGCGAGGACAGCGGGCCGGGGCCTTACGACCTGGTGATGGCCGGGCTCGGCGCCTGCACCTCCATGACCCTGCGCCTCTATGCCGAGCGCAAGGGCTGGCCGCTCGAGCGGGTGACCGTCACCCTGAGCCACGACAAGATCCACGCCGAGGACTGTGCCGACTGCGAGACCAAGAGCGGGCGCCTCGACCGCATCGACCGCCGGCTGTTGGTCGAGGGCGCGCTGGACGACGAGCAGCGGGCGCGCCTGCTGGAAATCGCCGACAAGTGCCCGGTGCACCGCACGCTGGAGAGCGAGGTCGTGGTGACGACAGGCCTGGAACCGCCCGGGCTTTAGACCGTTAGGGCGCGTCCGATCTCGCTCGGCCGAGGCCGCTCGATTTTGGAATTGGCGACCGGATATGTCGCAATCCCGTAACAAGCGGGTTACAGCGACCTGTAAAGTTTGCTAGGTTTCCTTAAGCTAAAATATGAAGTGATAAGCCGGAGACAACCGGCGGGGAGCGAAAGATGGGGCAGGGAGGCAATGCGTCGGATTTCAAGGTCGGCGGGCCCTGGACCTAGCGCGTGTCGTCGATCGGTGTTAGGTGTGCAACTCGTTGCCCGCAATTGGGCGCGGCGTCCGTTCGGCCTAGCCTCAGCCCCAGCATTCACATGCCTTGCGCTCTGTCACCGTGGTGACCGCCGAGATCGTTGGCCGGCCGCCGCAATGACTTGCTGTGTCTCGG
Organism: uncultured Kiloniellales bacterium; assembly: GCA_937974415.1. Lineage (GTDB taxonomy): Bacteria > Pseudomonadota > Alphaproteobacteria > Kiloniellales > JAKSDN01 > CALJXB01. Next base: position 86 of record CALJXB010000210.1, on the reverse strand, counting down.
CGGGATCCAGGTAAGGGAAGAGGACTGACCCCATGCTGGTCTTCGTTCTGCGCCGATTGGGCACCATGATTCTCACCATGCTCGTG
>CALJXB010000209.1 GCA_937974415.1 uncultured Kiloniellales bacterium | reverse complement strand
TTAATTGCAAAGTACCGAATCTGGAATAAGTCAGGTGAACCATTTATAGTAATATGCGCTGCATCCGCTGCGGCGCTTGCATGAACCACTGCCCGATCTATCACGCCGTCGGCGGCCACGCCTACGGCTGGGTTTATCCGGGGCCGATCGGCTCGGTTCTGACCCCGGCCTTCATTGGCATCGAAAACGCGGCGCCCCTGCCCAACGCCTCGACCTTCTGCGGCCGCTGCGAGGCGGTCTGCCCCATGCGCATCCCCCTGCCGAAGATGCTGCGCCATTGGCGCGAGCGCGAGTTCGAGCGCCACTTGACTCCGCGGGCCGCGCGTTGGGGCCTTGGGATCTGGGCCTATTTCGCCCGCCGGCCGCGGCTCTACCACGCCGTGACGGCGCTGGCCGGCCCGGCGCTCCGGGCCCTGGCGGGCCGGCGCGGCCGGATCCGCCGGTTGCCGCTGGCCGGGGGCTGGACCGACCACCGGGACTTTCCCGCGCCCGAGGGCCGCACGTTCCACCAGATCTGGGCTCAGCGGGAGACGGGGCGGCAGACGGGGCGGCAGCCATGAGTTCGGCAGCAACGAGGCGGGACTCCATACTGGGCGCCTTGCGCCAACGGCTCGGCCGGCGGGACGGCGACGGCGGGCCGGAAACCGTCGCGGCCCGGATCGCGACGCCCGCCCGCGGGCCCATTCCAGCGCGCGCAACCGGCGACCACGCGGACCGGGTCGCACTCTTCGTCGAGATGGCCGAGGAAGTGGCGGCCAAGGTCGTCCGAGTGCCCTCGGCGGCGGCCGTGCCCGAGGCGGCCGCGGACTATCTCAAGTCCGAGAACCTGCCGGCCGAAGTCCGCCTCGCGCCCGATCCGGAGCTGAATGGCCTGCCGTGGGACAGCCAGCCGCTGATCTCCCTGAGCGAGGGCCCCGCCCGCCCGTCGGACCCGGTGTCGCTGACCGGCGCCTTTGCCGCGATCGCGGAGACCGGGACCCTCATGCTGGCGTCCGGCCCGTCCGGCCCGACCACGCTCAATTTCCTTCCCGAGACCCACATGGTGGTCCTCAAGGCGCGGGATATCGCAGGGTGCTACGAGGACGCCTGGGACCGGCTTCGCGCGGTCCAGGGCACGGCCGAGGACGGGGCGTTACTGCCGCGCACGGTCAACATGATCACCGGCCCATCGCGCACCGCCGACATCGAGCAGACCATCCAGTTGGGCGCCCACGGGCCGCGCCGGCTCTGTATTCTGCTGGTCGACGATTCTTTGGCGGACGATCCCTTGGTTGACGATGGCGAAGCCTAAGACCGGCTCGTCCGGCAATACGCCTGAAAAGCCGGGCGACGACGACGTGTCGCTGTGGCGCCACGTGACCCGGGATACACGCCCGCTCGCGAAGCGTCCGACGCCTGCGAAGCAAGACGCAACGCCGCCGGCCAAGCGCCCGCCCGCTCCGCCTGTTGCCGAGCCCAAGCCGCCCGCCAGGACGGCCGCTGCGCCGCCGGCCGCGCCGCCCAAGATGCCCACGCTGGACAAGGGCACCGTGGCCGGCGTGGACAAGCGCACGGCGGGCCGCATGAAGCGCGGAAAACTGCCGGTCGAGGGGCGCCTCGACCTGCACGGCCTGACCCAAAACGAGGCCGAACGGGCGCTATCGACCTTCCTCGCCCGCAGCCAGGAGCGCGGCCACCGCTGCGTGCTGGTGATAACCGGAAAGGGCGGCGAGCGCCGGGGCGCGGACTTCGAGCGGACCGGCGTGCTGCGCCGCATGGTGCCGCTGTGGCTGAACGCGCCGGGCAATCGGGCCCGGGTCCTGGCGTTCGACGAGGCCCAGGCACAGCACGGTGGCGGCGGCGCGCTCTACGTGCTCTTGAAGCGCTTGCGGGGCGAACAGGGCCTAGCCCGCTCACCGGCGCGCTGATAAACTCCGATTCGGTTAATTCCGTGAGAAGGAGCCGAATGTGACTCCCTTCGGCAAGCGGTTGCGCGAGCTGCGCGACGAGCGCGGCCTGTCGGCTAAGGACATGGCGGCGGGCCTCGGCGTCTCGCCGGCCTACCTCTCGGCCCTGGAGCACGGCAGACGGGGCAAGCCCAACAAGCGCTTCGTCCACCGGGTCTGCCAGTACTTGGGGATCATCTGGGACGAGGCCGAGGCGCTGCAGAGGATCGCCGAGCTCTCCCACCCGCGGGTGGTGGTGGAGACCGCCGGCCTCACGCCCGAGGCCACCGAGCTCGCCAACCGCCTGGCAGACCGGATCGCCACCCTGCCGGACGACGTGGTGGCACGATGGTTGGCGGAGTTGCGCGTGGAGCCCGGCGCCCGTCCCGTCGGTACGGAGCCCAAGCCTACAGAATGAACTTGCTCAAGTCCGAGTCCTTGGCGAGCTCGCCGACCCGCTCGTGGACCATGGCCTTGTCGATCACTACGGTCTCGCCGCCGCGGTCGGTGGCGGTGAAGGAGATTTCTTCGAGCAGCTTCTCGAGCACCGTGTGGAGCCGGCGGGCGCCGATGTTCTCGACGCTGGTATTGATCTCCGCCGCCAGGTCGGCGAGCGCTCCGATCGCTTCGTCGGTGAAGTCGAGGGTCACCTCCTCGGTCGCCAGCAGCGCCATGTATTGGCGGATCAGGCTGTTCTCCGGCTCTTCCAGGATGCGCTTGAAGTCGTCGCGGGTGAGCGCCGCCAGCTCGACCCGGATCGGCAGCCGGCCCTGCAGCTCCGGCAGGAGGTCCGAGGGCTTGGCGAAGTGGAACGCGCCCGACGCGATGAACAGGATGTGGTCGGTCTTTACCGTGCCGTGCTTGGTGGCGACCACCGTGCCTTCAATGAGCGGCAGCAGATCGCGCTGCACCCCCTCGCGGCTCACGTCGGCACCCATGCGCTCGCTGCGCGCGGTGATCTTGTCGATCTCGTCGAGGAACACGATGCCGTTCTGCTCGACCGTGGCGATCGCCTCGTTGGTGACCATTTCCTGGTCCAGCAGCTTGTCGCTCTCCTCGTTGACCAAGAGCTCCATGGCCTGGTCGACGCTCAGGCGCCGGGTCTTGGTGCGGCCCCCGAAGGCCTTGCCGAACATCTCGTTGAGGTTCATCACCCCCATCTGCGAGCCTGGCATGCCGGGGATGTCCATGGTCGGAAGCTGCAGGCCCGCGGTGTCGGCCACCTGGACCTCGACCTCCTTGTCGTCGAGCTCTCCGTTGCGCAGGCGCCTACGGAAGGTGATGCGGGTCTCGTCGCGGGCGTTCTCGCCGACCAGAGCGTCCAAAAGGCGCTCCTCGGCGGCCAGCTCGGCCTTGGCCTTGACCTCTTTGCGCAGGCGCTCGCGGGTCATGTTGATGGCGATCTCGAGCAGATCGCGCACGATCGACTCCACGTCGCGACCGACATAGCCGACTTCGGTGAACTTGGTGGCCTCCACTTTCAGGAAGGGCGCCTGGGCGAGGCGCGCGAGGCGCCGGGCGATCTCGGTCTTGCCGACGCCGGTCGGGCCCATCATGAGGATGTTCTTGGGCAGCACCTCCTCGCGCATCTCCTCCGGCAGCTGCTGGCGCCGCCAGCGGTTGCGCAGCGCAATGGCGACCGCGCGCTTGGCGTCGTTCTGGCCGATGATGAAGCGGTCGAGCTCGGAGACGATCTCGCGCGGGCTGAAGGCGCCGGCGCGGTTCGGCCCCTCACTCGGCGTCAAGGCTTTCAAGGACGATGTTGTCATTCGTGTAGATGCAGATCCCGGCTGCGATGGACATGGATTTGCGGGCGACGGCCTCGGCGTCGAGATCGTCGATGTCGACCAAAGCGCGCGCGGCGGCGAGCGCGTAGGA